>JAIYDT010000138.1 GCA_027487355.1 Verrucomicrobiaceae bacterium | reverse complement strand
GCCGGCCTCCTCGGTCGCGCCACCATCGAGAAAGTCTGATGCCGTTGCCCGGTGCCAAACGCTGGTTGTTGCTCGGAATCGCCCTTGCGGTTCTCGCCTCCTATTTCAGCCCCCAGTTCAACCGCTACTACCTTGGCGTCGCGGTCGATGTGGGCATCGCGATCATCCTCGCGACCTCGCTCAACCTGATCAACGGCCACACCGGCCAGTTCAGCCTCGGCCACGCCGGGTTCATGGCGGTAGGTGGCTATTTCTCCGCCTGGATCTCGTTGAAGATCGGGCCGGTGGATCATGCGTCCTGGTATTTCCCGCTCTCGCTGCTGGCCGGTGGGCTGCTGGCCTCGCTCGTCGGGCTGATGGTCGGCGTGCCCTCGCTTCGCTTGAAAGGGGACTACCTCGCGATCGTGACCCTCGGTTTCGGGGAAATCATCCGGGTGATCGTCCAGAACACCGAGGCCGTCGGGGCTGCCAGCGGCCTGAAGGACATTCCGAAATACACCAGCCTCGGCTGGGCCTTCGGTCTCGCGGTGGTGACGGTTTACGTGATCTCCTCGCTCGTCAACTCGACCTACGGCCGTGGCTTCATCGCCGTCCACGATGACGAGATCGCCGCCGAGTCGAACGGCATCGACACCACCCGCACGAAAGTCACCGCCTTCGTCACCGGGGCCTTTTTCGCTGGCATCGCGGGCGGGCTCTATGCCCACCACAAGCAGTTCCTTTCCCCGACCGGTTTCGACTGGGTGAAGTCGATCGACATTGTCGTCATGGTCATCCTCGGCGGCATGGGCCGCACGGCCGGGGTGATCGCTGCCGCAGTCCTGCTGACCCTGATGCCGGAGTTCCTGCGCGACTTCGCCGAATACCGCATGATCATCTACGCGCTGCTCATCATCCTGTTGATGCTGCTGCGTCCCGCCGGATTGTTTTCCATCCCCCTCAAACGTCGTCCGACCGCATGAGTGCCCCCTTGCTCGAACTCCAGCAGGCGACCATCAAGTTCGGCGGACTCACCGCTGTTTCCGAACTGACGACCACGATCGGCGAAGGCGAGCTCGTCGGCCTCATCGGCCCGAACGGGGCCGGGAAAACGACGGCGTTCAACATGATCACCGGGGTCTATCAGCCGACCTCGGGCCAGATCCATTTCGCCGGGAAATCCACCAAGGGCATCAAGCCGAGCAAGCTCGCCGCCCTCGGCATCGCCCGCACCTTTCAGAACATCCGACTGTTCGGTTCGCTCAGCGTGCTCGACAACATCCGCGTCGCCGCCCGCCTTCACAACAAGCACGGCTACGCCAGCGCCCTGTGGCGCGGCAAAAGCTGGAAAAGCGCCGAAGCGGAAACCGAGAAGCACGCGATCGAGCTGCTGGAGATCTTCGACCTCGCGAAGGATCGCGACGAGATGGCGAAATCGCTGCCCTACGGCGACCAGCGTCGCCTCGAAATCGTCCGCGCTCTAGCCACCCGTCCGAAGCTTCTCCTCCTCGATGAACCCGCCGCTGGCATGAACCCGTCCGAGAAGGACGACCTCATGAAGCTGATCCGGTTCATCAAGGAACGTTACAATCTCGCCGTCCTCCTGGTGGAGCACGACATGAAAGTGGTCATGGGCATTTGCGAAAGGATCGCCGTGCTCGAATATGGAAGGAAGATCGCGGAGGGCACCCCGAAGGAAATCCAAAGCCATCCCAAGGTCATCGAAGCCTACCTCGGCGCTGCCGCCGTGGTGGGTTGATCAAACGACACCTCATCATCATGTTCGGATTTGAGAAAATTGAAGTCTGGGAGCGGGCCATCGAGTTCGCGGACATCGTTTACTCGGTGACCGGGAGATTCCCCGAAGACGAGCGCTTCGATCTCACCCGCATGATGCGCCGGGCCTCGGTTTCGATCTCGTCGAACATCGCCGAAGGCAGCCTGCGGAAGTCCAGCCGCAGCTTCCTCCATTTCATCGCGGTGGCCGCCTCGTCGCTCGATGAGGTCGTCCTGCTCGCTGCGATGAGCTTGAAACAAGGCTTCCTCAGCGAAACCGAATTCCAAGGGCTCTGCGCCACCGCCGAAGAGCAAAGGGAAATGCTTCGCGCGCTCCGCCGTTCCCTGCGCGGCGAACCCTGATTCCAACAATCTTCATGCTGACGGTCGAAAATCTCCAGGTCTCCTACGGCTCCATCCGGGCGCTGCACGGCATCTCCTTGTCGGTGCCGCAGGGCAGCATCGTGACCCTGATTGGCGCGAACGGTGCGGGGAAATCCACCACGCTTCGTGCGCTTTCAGGCCTCGTGAAAGCCTTCGCGGGGACCGTGACCTACGACGGCAAGGACATCACCCGCCTCGCCCCGAACAAGATCGTCGCCGAGGGGCTCTGCCACGTGCCCGAGGGCCGCATGGTCTTCGCGAACCTGACCGTCCGCGAGAATCTGAAAATGGGGGCCTACCTCCAGCACGACCGCAAGTGGATCGCCCACCAGACCGACTATGTCTTCGGCTTGTTTCCCCGATTGAAGGAGCGCGAGAACCAGTCCGCCGGCACACTTTCCGGTGGCGAGCAGCAGATGCTGGCCATCGGTCGCGCGCTTCTCAGCAAGCCGAAGTTCCTGATGCTCGACGAGCCATCGCTTGGCATCGCCCCGCTGTTGGTGAAGACGATTTTCGAACGCATCGTCGAGATCAACCGCGAGCAGGGCCTCACCGTCCTGCTCGTCGAGCAGAACGCGAACCTCGCCCTCGACGTCTCTTCCTACGGCTACGTACTCGAGTCCGGAAAGATCCTCATCGAAGGACCCTCGAAGGACCTCAAGGCGAACCCGGAAGTCCAGGCGGCCTATCTGGGCTGCTAAGAATAGTGCCGAGTGAGAAGTGCCGGGTGACAAGTGGTTATTGGGATGCGGTCGCTCAGAACACCAAGCGCCTCTTCACACTTCTCACTTTCCACTCGGCACTTCACACTCCTACCCATGGCCCGCCACTACACCCTCCATCGCCCGGCTCCGGTTTCCGGGTCCAGCATTGATTTCGTGGCGGAGCTCAATGACGAGCAATACGCCGCCGTTTCCTCGCCGCCGGGACGTTCTCTGGTGATCGCGGGCGCGGGTTCCGGAAAGACCCGCACGCTGATCTATCGCGTGGCGTGGCTGATCGATCACCAGGTGGAGTGCCGGAACATCCTGCTGCTGACCTTCACCAACAAGGCCGCCCGCGAAATGATCAGCCGCGTGCGCGAGCGGGTCTCGACCGATACCTCCGACCTCTGGGCCGGGACCTTCCACTCGATCGGCAACCGCATCCTGCGCCGCCATGCCGACGACATCGGCTTTTCCAAGTCGTTCTCGATCCTCGACCGCGATGACCAGAAGTCCTTGCTCACCGCCGTGATCGCGGCCTGCAACATCGACACCAAGCAGAAGCGCTTTCCGAAGGCCGATGTGCTGGCGACGATCTTCAGCCTGATCGAAAACACCGGCGAGACGCTCGAGGACGTGCTCGCCACCCGCTATCCCTACTTCGACGAATGGGCGGAGGAGATCGAACGCGTCCGCACTGGCTACGCGAAGAAGAAGCTCACGACGAACTCGATGGACTTCGACGACCTGCTGGTCCTCACCGTGAAGCTGCTGGAGGAAAAGCCCGACGTGTTGGAACTCTACCGGAAAAAATTCCGCCACATCCTCGTCGACGAGTATCAGGACACCAACTCCGTCCAGAGCCGGATGATCGACCTTCTTGCCGGAGACTCTAACAGCCTGATGGCGGTCGGCGATGACGCGCAGTCGATCTACTCCTGGCGCGGCGCGGACATGGAGCACATCCTGACCTTCCAAAAGCGCTATCCGGGATCGAAGGTCTTCAAGATCGAGACCAACTACCGCAGCGTCCCTGAGATCCTCGAACTCTCGAACGCCGCCATCCGTGTCAACACCGCCCGCATCGACAAGGACCTGCGCTCCTCACGCGAGGCCCTTGGGGTGAAGCCGGCGTTGGTGGCCCTGAACGATCCCTCCACCCAGGCGGCTTTCGTGGCCCAGCGGATGTTGGAGCTTCGCGACGAGGGGATTCCGCTGGAGGAAATGGCGGTGCTTTACCGAGCCCACTTCCAGAGCCTTGAGATCCAGATGGAGCTCACCCTGCGCGGCATTCCGTTCACCATCACCAGCGGCCTGCGCTTCTTCGAGCAGGCCCACATCAAGGACGTTTCCGCCTTCCTGCGCTTCGTGACCAACCGCAAGGACGAGGTCAGTTTCAAGCGCATGGTCCTGCTGCTTCCAGGCATCGGACCCGGCGGAGCGGAGAAGCTCTGGTCCGAGTGGCTGAAGACGGAGTTCGCGCAGCGCGATGAAATGCCGGAGCGCTGGTCGGATTTCATGCTCGGCTTCAAGGCTCCGAAGAAGGCGGCCAAGCACTGGGAGCAGCTCTGTTACACGCTCGACGAGCTTTCCCCGAACGGCCAGCTCGCCCGGCCTTCCTCGATGCTCTTCAGCGTGCTCGAAGGCGTTTACGACGAGTATCTGAAGGAAAGCTACGACAACTACGAGAACCGTCGTAGCGACATCGAGCAGCTCATTTCCTATGGCGAGAGCTTTGATGACGTCGAGGAGTTCCTGGCCCAGCTCTCGCTCATGGGCTCCGCCGATGGCGAGCCAACGGGCGACAAGAAGGCGAAGGACGACGAGTGCGTGGTGCTGTCCTCGATCCATCAGGCAAAGGGCCTGGAGTGGAAGGTCGTGTTCCTGATCTGGCTGGCCGACGGGCAGTTCCCGAACGGCCGAATCCTGGAAGCGGACGACGACGCGATGCTGGAGGAGGAACGGCGGCTGTTCTACGTCGCACTGACCCGCGCGAAGGACGAACTCTACCTCAGCTACCCGATGATCAACCCGAAGTCCTACACCGGGGAAATCATCCAGCGCCCCTCACGCTTCCTCGACGAATGCCCGGCGGATCTCATCGAGGAGTGGAAGGTCGGCAGCAGCAGCGGCTGGGACGATGACGAGCCGTTCTGAGCTTCGTAGTTCTGCCTTTCAGGGGGTTCTTCACGATCTGAAAATGGGTGTGATTCTCCCGGTGCTGTGCTAGGAACGTTCAGATGATCCTTGTTCAACTTCAAATGATCCAGCGAATGACCTTGATGGCGACCCTTATCGGTTGCGCGGCGATGACCTCCTGCGACAAGCCGGAAGGCGAAAAGAAGGCGGAAGCCGAGCGTAAGGCACGGGAGTCCGCACCTTCCACACGGCGGAGGCCGGCCATCAAGATCGAGGATGTGCCGGCACCGGGGCAAGTGACCTGGACGGTGAAAGCGGGAGACGATGCGGGCAAGATTGCGACGGAGATATACGGACATCGGGTGATGGCGGGACTGCTCACGATGTTCAACGAAATCACCCCGCTCGAACGACTGACCGAGGGGCGGGTATTGAAGACCCCATCGATTGCCAAGATGTTTCATGAAGCGAACCCCGGTTCGGACGAGCTTCCTGTCCTCTATCAGCTGGTGAAGGATTACTCGGATTTCCGCGCGCTGCTGCCGGACTACCTGGAGCAGAGGAAGGCCCAACAAAAGAGTCCGGAGGCAGGAACGATCACCCTCAAGCCTGAGACGGAGGCGGAGCTGAAGCGCTTGGCGGATTCCGTGGAGGCGGGAGGCAAGGAGATCGAGATAGCATCCTCCAGGGAACCCGTCCGGAAGGCGATCAATGGGCAACTCCAACAGGTGGCAACCCAGCTTCGCGCGCTCGCGACCGGTGCGGTGGATGCGGAAGGAAAGGATTGCGAGCAGGTTCACCTGCACATGGCCTTTGCGTTCCGGGCTTCGCTGGCGTGGATGAAGAAAACGGCACAATGAGGAGAGTGGACCCGTTTTGGACGGATCTTCATTGGGAACCGCCGTGGCCCTCCCTCCTCCATCGGCAAGCATCTTCCTGTCTGGTCTCTCCGGCGCTCTCCGCAACATGTGACACTGATGGACCTGGATTTCGCTGGCCCCTGGCGGTCACTTCGAAATTGCCAAGGACAGGGGAACCTCACACCTTCGAGCCGCAGATCTGGGAAGGGATGCAGGATCAAAGGTCATGGGCCATCACGACAAGTCTTGGGACAAGATTGAGGAAACCATGAAGACACGCCTCGCCACTCCGGATGATGTGCCAAAACTTTGCGTGCTTCTTGGGCTGTTATTCGAACAGGAGGCTGAGTTTTGCGCCGATCATACACGACAGGAAGCTGGTCTCAGGATGATCCTTGAGAATCCAGTTTACGGTCAGATCATGGTGGGCTGTGTTGAGGGTGAAATTGTAGGAATGGTGACCCTGCTTTACACGGTGAGCACTTTCATGGGCAAGAAGGTGGCGATCATTGAAGATATGGTCGTCTTACCTGAGTACAGAGGAAAGGGATTCGGAGATGGGATACTGGAGGCGGCAATCCTGCATGCTCGCGAGGTGGGTTGTGGAAGGGTTACATTGTTGACTGATGACGTGAATCATTCCGCGATCAGATTTTATGAGCGATCGGGATTTTCGAAATCCGCCATGATTCCACTTCGCATCATTTTGGATGAAAGCCACGAAGCCCGGTAACCGGGGCAGAAGGCAATGGCGTCCTTCCTTGATTTCTGGCTTTCCTCCCTGCTGTGGATGGCCTAGTCACTGCTCCGCCGGTCACCGCATGCTGAAAGCGATATCCAATTTGTTCCTCGCCTTGTCGTCGCTCGTTGCTGCGGGTGAGGGCACGCTGGCTTCGCCGATCAGGACCAGTGAGCAGTTCAACCAGTATCGACGTATCGTCCTTTTCATTTCGACCGTCTCCAAACGCAAAGAAGAAGTCGACAGAATCCGACAGGACTCCGCTCCTTCCGGATACGCGGTCGCTGAGCTTGATGGCGTTCGGTGACTCCTTTTTCAAGAGACATCATCACTCAACTACAAAGACTCCATGAGAATCGCGATTGCATTTGTCACGTCACTCTTCCTGCTCGCCGACGCGCTGCCCGCGCACGACACCGTGCCGGCTTCGAACGGTCCCGGCCTCAAGGTGTTGGTGTATTCCAACACAGGGTATTACCGCCACGTAGATATCCCCAAGATCAACCGGTGGCTGGTCCTTCTCGGGCAAGAGAGCGGGTTCGAGGTGGATGTCACCGAGCATTGGAAGGACATGCGCGCTGAGGAACTGAGCCGCTACGACGTCCTGGTGCTGAACAATGCCAACGAACTCGACCTGGTCCTGCCCGAGGAGCAGCGTAAGGCAGTGGAGGAATGGTTCACCAAGGGGAAGAAGGGCATCGTGGGCCTCCACGCCGCATTGGTGCATCAGACGAAGTGGCCGTGGCTGTGTCAGCTCGGCGGCTGCGATTTCAACAGCGACTCCGACTTCAGCAAGGCGAAGGTGACGGTCGATCCCGCAGCGAAAGAGCATCCCTCCGTGAAGGGTCAGCCCGCTGAGTTCTGGATCGAGGCCGACTGGACCAATCACGACCGCTCCGTGACCGGCCAGCCAGGATTCCAAGTCCTCCTGCGCGTGGACGAGACCACTTACGAACCTGTTCGCGACTACTTCAAGACCCGCGACGGCAAGCCGATGGGGAAGGATCATCCGATCGCGTGGACGCACCAGACGGCGGAAGGAGGTCGCTTTTTCTACACCGAGTTCGGCCACGACTTGCGCTCGCTTGGCACACCATTCGCGCGGCAGCACATCCTTGAGGCCATCCGCTGGGCAGCGAACAAGGCGCCGCAACCCACATCCCAGCCGAAGTAGCAGCAGGCCCGGTGCGACGGGTGATTCGCCCCGTCATGGGTCTTGTCCTCGCGGCAGCAGTCTCCGCGGCCACCGATGATGAGGTCATGAAATGGCTCCCGAGGGAGGCCTGGTTCAACAGGCCGCGCCTCCCAACGGGCCATAGGCTTTTCAATTTCACTCCAATCGCCTTCCAATCGCGCCCGGCGGAGCGCTCAAACCTTGCCGGAATCGAAGCACCTCAGACCGGGTGTTTCTCTGGCTGACACGAAGATCAGCCTGAAGGCATGAAACTGCGAGCGGATACCCAGGATCGCGGCGACAAAGGCCAACGTGGAAGGGGGGAAATTGAGCCATGCGTTGCCGCGGTCCCTGCGGAATGCGCAGCACGGTTCCCATCATTACCCGCTGCGAGCAGGCCCTGCAGTTGATCCCAACTTCGCGGAACGGTTCTCATCCTTCCCTTCGTGCTAAGGCGAAGCCTCTTCTCCCTAATGAGACCTTGAACCTTGAACCTTGAACCTTGAACCTTGAACCTTGAACCTTGAACCTTGAACCTTGAAACTTGGAACTTGAAACTTGGAACTTGGAACTTGGAACTTGGAACTTGGAACTTGCCTCCATGGCGGAGAGGGTGGGATTCGAACCCACGGAACCTTTCGGCTCTCCGGTTTTCAAGACCGGCGCAATCGACCACTCTACCACCTCTCCTGAGTGCCTGCGGCGGGGCTTCTATGAGCAGGATGGGGCGCGGATTCAAGGAAAACCCTCTGGGCACTGGAGAATCCCAGGGATTACGTGATCGCGGACTTGGCAGGGTTATTCCTTACCTTCGGCGACGGATACGCTTTGGTGGAGGCATGCCCCTTGTTGGTCCGGCGTCCTATCTTTCCGTTGCTGATCAGTTTCTCGAACACTGGTCGCGGGTGGAATCGTCGGATGGCCCAGTGAGCTTGGATCTGGCTGGTGGGATTGATCGTCGGGCTGTGGCCGAGGTGCGGAGTCGCCTGGGGGAGGCGCAGAAGGCGGTGACGAATTCGCGGAACTCCCGAGAGGAGGAGCGGCGCAACCTGGCGGAACTGGACTCGATGATCGAGGATCGGATGGGGCAGTTCTATGCGCAGTGCGGGGGGAAGGAAGACGATGTGCGGACGGCGGATGAGGTGCTCCGGTCCTGGATGGCGATCGAGCAAGCGGGAGAGAACCTGCTGCTGGAGGGCGGCTTTTCCCGACTGGACTTCCTAACGGATCTTTGTGCGAGGAACCTGGTGGCGAGCGCGTTCTCAGTTTTCGATCGTGCGCTTTCCTCGGCCCGAGAAGAGCGGGATGGGGCGGGGGAGCAACTTGATGCCTATCTGAGGCTTTATTGGGAAACGATCCAGAATCAGGTTCCGGTCGGTCATCTGTTGAGGGAGGGGCTTCCGTTGCTGGATCTCCGTCTAGGCCCGAAGCCGGCGCCGGTGCCGATCTCAGCCTGTTGGCAGGACGGTTCGGCGCTCGTCGCTTGGGAACGCAGTGAGGAGTCGGAACTGGATCGCTATGAGATTCGCGGAATGGCGGGGGATCACTACGATCAGGAGGACGAAGAGCTGCTGGGCTGCGCCTCCGCTGAGGATGAACCGCGTTTCTCGACTGCTTTCGCCTTGTCTGAGCCGGGGGCGGTGGCGGTCTTCAGGGTCTATGTCATCCTGCGCAGCGGCCACGAACAAGGCAGTCAGCCAGTGGTGGTGAGGAGGAGTTGAAGAGGAGTTTTCAGTGTTCAGGTTCAAGTTTTCAGGAAGGACCTCGAACCTCGAACCTCGAACATTCAACATCGAACGTTGAAGTGGTAAGCTAGGGCCAAATCTTTGCTTCGAATTTCGGATTTTCTCTCTCCTCTTGGAATTTGGATTTCGAGTTGTCGCTGGCGGCGGAGGCATCAGAGTCCGGCTCATGCATGTCGTTATTGCTTGTGACAAGTTCAAGGGATCGCTGAGTGCGTTGGAAGCCTGCCGGGCGATCGAGCGTGGGCTTGGCGAAGGCGTGACGGTTGAGCATTGCCCGATCGCGGATGGGGGAGAGGGCTTCGTGGAGGCGATGGTCACAGCAGGCAGAGGCCGCACAGTGGAGGCGGAGGTGCGTGATCCAATGGGTCGGCCGGTGACGGCGGTCTATGGGCTGATTGACAGCGGAAAGGGGCTCACAGCGGTGATTGAAATGGCGGCTGCGAGCGGGCTTTGGAGGTTGAAGGCGGAGGAGCGGCAGCCGAAGTGGACCTCGACTGCTGGAACCGGCGACCTGATGCGGCACGCGATCGAGGTTTCGGGAGCGAAGCATCTGTTGGTGGGGCTGGGGGGCAGTGCGACCAACGACGGCGGGGCTGGGATGGCGTCGGCGCTGGGAGTGGAGTTTTTCAATGGGGACGGGCATCCATTTGATCCGAATCCCATGGCCCTGGCGTCGTTGGCGCGGCTCGAGGAATCGGGGCGGATCGACTTGCCGGAAATCCTGGTGGCCTGTGATGTGGATCATCCCTTGCTGGGCAGCCGTGGGGCATCGGCGGTGTTTGGCCCCCAGAAGGGAGCCTCCGCGGAGGATGTGGACTTTTTGGAAACGGTGTTGAACCGTTTGGTGCGGGTGAGTGAAGGGGAGGACCAGGCGGCAGTACCTGGTGCGGGAGCGGCGGGAGGATTGGGATTCGGGCTGTTGCGCTTTGCCGGGGCGCGACTGGTCTCAGGCTTCGATCTGGTGGCGGATGCGCTGGGGCTGGCCGGGAAACTGGCGGCGGCGGATCTGGTGATCACGGGTGAGGGGTCGTTGGACGAGCAGACGCTGGGAGGCAAGGGGCCGGCGGGAGTGGCCAGGCTCGCACGGTCCATGGGCAAGCCGGTGGTGGCGTTCGCGGGGCGGGCCCTGCCGGTGGCGGGGGAGGCTTTTGACGCGATGTTTGATCTTTCGGTTTATGGCCTTCCGGTGGAGGAATCCATGAAACGCGGCGGGGAGCTTCTCGAAGCGCGGGTGGCCGAAGCTAAGGGCTTGCTCGTTGAGATGTTGCGGGGTTAGACCTCGCGGACATGAGCAAGTACGTTCTGCTTTTTTCCGGACAAGGGGCCCAGAAGGTGGGCATGGCCAAGGATTGGTTCGAGAACTCCGCCACCGCGCGGAAGATGGTCGCGGCGGCGGATGCGGCGCTGGGATTTTCCCTGTCGGATGTGATGTTCGACGGGCCCGAGGAGGAACTGACGAAGACCTCGTTCTGCCAGCCCGCGCTTTATCTTCACGGCTTGATCGCCCTGGCGCTTTTGAAGGAGCGCATTCCGCAGTTCGAGGCGGTCGCGGCGGCCGGGCTATCGCTCGGGGAGTTCACCGCCCACGCGGCGGCGGGGACGTTTTCCTTCGAGGATGGTCTGAGGCTGGTCGCCCGACGTGGCGAGTTCATGCAGCAGGCCTGCGAGGCGACCCAGGGAGCGATGGCCGCGCTGATCGGTGGGGAAGAGGAGCAGGTGCGTGCGTTGGCCACCGCATGCGACGTCGATGTGGCGAATCTCAACGCGCCGGGGCAGATCGTGCTTTCCGGATCGACCGCGGGCATTGATGCCGTGGTCGAAAAGGCGAAGGATTTCGGCATCCGCCGGGCGATCAAGCTCAACGTTGCCGGGGCCTACCATTCGCGTCTGATGCAGTCGGCAAAGGACAAGCTCGCGGCGGAACTCTCGGCCACGACGATCGTGGCACCTTCCATTTCGGTGGTGGCGAATTTCACGGCTGCCGTGGTGACCGATCCTGCGGAGATCCGGTCCTCCTTGACGGAGCAAGTGACTGGTTCGGTCCGCTGGGTGGAATTAATTCGCCTGCTCCGCGAAATGGGGCACACAAACTTCCTGGAACTTGGGCCCGGCAAGGTATTGGCCGGGCTGGTGGCGAAGATCGACAAGGATGCGGTCGTCCATTCGATTGAGGATCTGGCGTCCCTGGAGGCTGCTGCCGAAGCCCTTTCCTGATGGTCGGAAATAATTCGAAAAAATGCAATTTTCGGGTTGCGTCCCGGGAGGTCGGTCCATAGCTTCCGCGCACCCCGAACGGGCGGCTCTGGAGCGGTAGCTCAGTTGGTTAGAGCGCCAGCCTGTCACGTTGGAGGTCGCGGGTTCGAGCCCCGTCCGCTCCGCCAGTCCGTTCGAGTTAGGTAGGCCCGCCAGCAATGGCGGGCCTCTTTGTTTTCAGGCGTTCTGACTCAAGCGAGCAGGCCTCCAAGCTGCGCAAGGTCGGTGATCACCGCGTCGGCCTGATCGGGCGGAAAGTCGGGCTCCGCGGTCAGGAGCACGGTTCTCATGCCGATGGCCTTGGCGGGGGCGATGTCGTGCAGCGGATCATTTCCGACCAGTACAGCGGCTGATGGCGGGATGCCGCGCATGGCGAGTCGGGCGACGAGGATCTCGAACAGGCGTGCGGCGGGCTTGGCGATCCCATGTTGATAGGAGAGCACGCAGAGGTCGTCCTCGAATGGATTTCCACCGAGCTCCCGGCACAGGACCGGCAGCGTGTCGGCCTGGGCGTTCGAAAGCAGGCCGAGAGGGAAATGACGTGAGGAAAGGTCGGCGAGCGCCTCACGGGCGGACGGCATCAGGCGCAGGGGTTGGCGGGCGTCTTCGAGGTCGGTCAACCACTCGGTGGTGACGGCCTCAACGTCGAGAAGATCGGCCCACAGGGTACGGAGATCGATTTCAGGAAACGCATGCTTCGCCTGCTGGTGATGACGGGCAACGGCTTCTTCCAGAGAACGGGTCGGGCTTCCTTCCACGCAGTGACCGTTTCGGCGCAGCCGTTCCAGAATCCGGAGATCGGCCTCGGGATGGTAGCGCATCGGACCTCCGCCTGAGAGGAGCGTGCCATGCACGTCGAAGATCACCGCGCGAGGGGTTGAAGCGGGGAGGGCCATGTCAGGTCAGCAGGAAATGGAAGTTCTCCGCCCCGAGGTATTGCTTGAGCACACGGCGCTTCTCAAGGAAGGCGGGCGCTTGCGGCTCGGTGGTGAGAAGTTCGTTGTGAAGGCTGGTGAGGCGGGCCAGATGTGCTGTGGGAGAGTAGTGGGCGAGCTGACTGGCTGTGACGGAAGGAGTGCGCCACTCCAGGGTTCGTGCCAGCCATGCCGAGGCAGGAACACGTCGGCCTTCCACCTCGACCAACACTTCATCTGAAGGGGCACCGTCCAGCAATCGATGGATGGCCATCCGCTGGAGGTCCTCGGGAAGATTGCCGAAATCGAAATGGCCATCGACATGCATGGCCTCTCGCACCTCCTCGACGCGATCGTGATTGAGATCGCCGCCATAGGCCTCGAAACGGGCATGAAGTGCGTCGGTCAGACGTTGGTTCAGGAGGTCGCAGTCGATCCAAGAGCAGGGCACCAGCAGGCGTTGATACAGCCGGCCGGGCTTGATTTCCTGCTTATCCAGATCGGGGGTGACCGTCGGCAGATCCCGGCCAAGCAGGGGCTTCCCAATTGCTGCAGCTTCCAGGAAGGCGAGGCCGAAGCCTTCCGCCACCGAGGTGCTGAGGAAATGTGTGGCCTGGGCTTGCCAGGATTCGAACGAGGAATCGCCATCTTCTGCCGGGAGCCTGCCAACCACGGCCAGGTCCACCGGCAGGCCTGAGCTTTCTGAAAACGTCCGCCACTCCTCAAAGTACGGCAGCCATCGTAACTGGGTCGGCTCGAGGGTGGTGGCGTATCGCGTTCCCTCCGGCGAAAGGGCTGCGAGCAGGAAGACCTCGCCGAGATTCTTCCGCCTGATGCCACGCACCGGGTAGAGCACACGGGCCGGGCTGGAGCTGCTTTCGGACGATGCGGCGGGTATCCGGATCGGATTCGGCAGCAGCACTGAGCGCTCCTCCGGCAGTCCTGCGGCGATGAAACGCCCACGATCCCGCGAGTTCACGAAGGCATATCGGATCTGCGGCGCGTCCGGGTAAGGTGTTTCACTGGCTGCAAGCAGTGGATAGTTTCCGGGCCGTCCGTCTTCGGCGAGATCGTGAAGCTGGAGGATCAGGCGTTCTCCCTCGGTTGCGAGGAGGGCGACGATTTCCGGGATCATCAGATTCACTCCGAGCGAGTGGTTGTGGAAATGCCAGACATGAGGTCCGTGACCGAAAGCCTGCACGGTGACGGATCTCATTTCATCCAAGAGCCGTTGTGCGCTGTGCCCCCCGGTCTCACGGAGGTAGTTGAGTCCCTCGATCACCCGAAAGGGCAGATCCGATCCAGTTGATGCGCAGCCTGTTAGAATAACATGCGCAACACCTCCTTCCCTGAGGCCGCGAGAGGTTTCCTCGATCACCCGCGTGACGCCACCTGCGTTCAGATGATAGTGGACGATCACCACGGCCATGGGACTAGCCATTCAGGTCTTCGAGTTCCTTCACGAAATGGAACCCACGGATCTCGTATCCGAGCCGGTGATAGAGCCGGTGCGAGGCGCTGTTGGACACGTAGCTGTCGAGCACCAGGAGGTTGCAACCCAGCTCCTTCGCACGGATCTCCAGAGTCTTCAGCAAGAGCGTGCCCGCACCGCAGGAACGGTGGGCGGGATCGATCACAAGATTGTCCACTTCGAGATAAAGACCGCACCAGACCTTGGTGGCGACCCAGGCCCCGGCGAGTCCGATCAGGGTGCTTTCCAAAAAAGCTCCGTAGGCGTGGTAATGCGGATGATCCGCCAGGATGGTCTCGAAGCGTTGGCGGACGATCTCCAGTGGCACGGCCGGGTTCAATTGTGCCAGCAAGCCGGTCGCGGCATTCAGATCATCGGGTCTGAGAAGTCGGATTTCCACGTGCATCGATGACTCGATCCTGCCTCGAAGCCGGGACCCGCGCCAGCGAAAGTGAGGTCCTGTGGAGCGAAGTTCCCGTTGAAAACAAATTGGCTGTGGCTAGCGTCGGTCCCGAAATGATCCGTATCAGTCGATTCTCTGCGTTCTGTCTCTTTTCCCTTCCCTGTCTTTTCCAGGTCCATGGCGAGATCAACGCCGATGCGGCGAAGCCAAAACCTGGTGCCCACGTCTGGCAGGCGGAGCCCACCGAGCAGGCCCGGGCGGTCGAGTCGTGGAACCGGCTGACAAAGGCTTATGGTGAGAAAGGCGTGAAGAACACCCGCAAGCTCTACGTGGTCTATTTCACTCCAACCGACCGCGCGCCGTATCCGGATTACCGGCAACGCATGGACCATGTCGTCCGAGACGTGAGCAACTACTACGCGCGGGAGATGGTGGCGAACGGACTGCCGCCGCTGACGTTCGGCTATGAAACCGATGCGGACGGCTTGCTGAAAATGCACATGGCGAAGGGTAACAAGCCCTTGTCCGGGTATGACAAGCATGGCAATGCGGGAAATGAATCCCGGGCGGCCGCACACAAGGTGCTGCGTGAGGCGGGTATCGATCCGGACAACAATCACCTGCTCATCATCTGCCAGATGCCCGACGGCATTTCGCCATACTACGGCGGCGGCTCACAGAACTCAGGAGTCTGTTGGATCTGCGATCTGCCGGGGCTCGATCCTGCGAATCTCTCTTCAAAACTCTCGAAACAGGATACCTTCAAACTCGCCGCCAACGCCGAGGAACTGGCGAACTTCCGCAATCGTGCGCTTGGTGACCACTCGACCGTTTACATCGGTGGCACCGCTCACGAGCTCGGCCACTGCTTCAACCTGCCGCACACGGGGGACTCTCCCGAGCAACATGCAAAGTGGGGCACCTCGCTGATGGGCTCCGGCAACTATGCGTATGGCAAGGAACTGCGCGGATCCGGCAAGGGAGCATTCCTGAATCCCACCGATGCGCTTCGGTTGATTTCGCAGCCGCTGTTTTCCGGACATGACTATCGCGTCAAGGAGGAGGGCTCGGCCGTCTTCGCGGACCTGGTCGCCAAGCCGGAGGGAAATGGGTTTCGTGTTTCCGGTCGTATCGCCTCGGCGAACGTGCCTGTCTATGCGGCGCTGGTGACCTTCAACTTTGCGGAACCCGGCGGCGATTATCCGTCGAATTCCGTGTCGTCGCTGGTGGATCCAAAGACCGGTGAGTTTTCCGCAGTTGTTTCCCGCGACCACAATGGCCCCGTTGACCTGATGATCACCGCGCTGCACTTGAATGGCGACACCACCGCGCTGCACACCGCGACCTCCTCCAAGGGGCTGATGACCGATACGACCCGGCTGAATCTCGAGTGGGCGTTCACTCCCGTCGAGGCCCTCGCCCGGAGCGGGAAGAATGCCGAGGCGCTCGCCCTTACGAAGAAAATCGCGACGGCGAATGGCAATTCGGCTGAGTTCGTCACCCGCGCTGCGGCATGGGAGCGTCTTTTCTCCGTGCCAGTGAAACCCGGGGCCGCGCCCGCTGCCAGGGATTCGAAAGACTCCCGGGTGTCGCTCGTTGATTGCGCCGCGATCGCGGAAAAATCCGGATACGGACCGATGCCCCCGAAACGGGACCGCGTTCCGGGTGAGGGTTCACCACTGCCGCGCCTCGGTGATCGCGTTCCAGAGCGTTCCCTGTTCACCCATGCCCCGGGCACCTATGCCTTCGACCTCGGCGGGTCATGGAAGAAGCTTACCGGCTGCTATGGCGTCCAGCACGGGGCCGATGGCAGGGTCGCGATGACGATTCTCGGCGACGACAAGGTGCTCTATCAGGGGCCGACCGTGAGCCTTCAGGCGAATTACGATCCAAACAGCAAGGACAAGAGCAAGTCGGGCGAGTTCTCGGTGGATGTCACCGGCGTGAAGAAGC
The DNA here is from genome assembly GCA_027487355.1 of Verrucomicrobiaceae bacterium. Classification (GTDB taxonomy): domain Bacteria; phylum Verrucomicrobiota; class Verrucomicrobiia; order Verrucomicrobiales; family Akkermansiaceae; genus Luteolibacter. The sequence continues at coordinate 2,844 of JAIYDT010000138.1, read as the reverse complement.
TCGAACTCAACCTCACCGCCCCCGAGGGGATGAGCAGTGCCTGGGGAGTCATTGGCGATCCAGTTCTGACGAGATGATGCCGCTTATGGCGCGAGGGCTGGACGCTCCGGCTCCGCCAGATGAAGCCGGTTTCCTTTGAGAGCCCCGTTTTCGAACTGCCAGGTCTGCAGCCATTCCGGAAGGGTGGCCTGCAACTCGATCTTGCCGTCCCGCTGGAGGCGGCGGAACAGCACCTGAAGAATGCCGAAGGACATGCGGCCGAGTTCCTCATCGCTGCGGTTGCGATGTTGGCGCTGGTCGAGGTCGGTCTGCGCCATGGCATCGAGGCCGAGAGTTCTGGAAAGATCGATCAGGTGGGCCAGTTCGACCCCGTAGCCGCAGGGAAATGGCAGTGAGCGGAAGACCTCACGCCTCGCCGCATACTCGCCGGAAAGGGGTTGGAGAAAGGCGGTGAGTTCCGGATAGAAGAGCGAGAGCAGGGGACGGACGAGGATTTCCGACACGCGCCCGCCACCGGTGGGGCGAAAGCCGTTCGCCTGGGTGATCGGGCGTTCGTAAAAGGCCTTCACGTGGCCGATCAATGGGTCTGTTAGAAGCGGGCCGACGAGTCCGGTGACGAAATGCGGGCCGAAGTTGCCGATGTCGCCATCGATGAAGCAAACGAGATCGCAGTCGGTGGCGTGGAGGGCTTTCCAAAGGTTTTCCCCCTTGCCACGAAAGGTGTCTTCATCCGGGGCGATCTGGTCGGAAAGGTAAACCTTCGCCCCCGCGTCCGCCGCGATCAGGCGGGTATCGTCCGAGGAGCCGGAGTCGATGACCAGCAACTCGTCAACGAGAGGATGACGCTCCATCAGTTCACTGCGGATCGTCGTCACGATCGCGCCGATGCTTTCCGCCTCGTTGAGAGTGGGGATGCAGACTGCGATCCGCTGGCCATTCTTGGCGGCGGCGAGCGAGGCCACATCGCCGAAGCGTGAATGATGGAATACCTTCAAGACGAGCGGAGAGATGTTAGATCATGTCACGGGTCACCGTGTAGCGGGCGGCGCAGCGTGGACACTGGAGTTTGATCTGGTCTTCACCTTCGAACAAGTCGTCCGGGCGCTCCCGCCATCCTCCCAGGATCGGCAGGATCTTCTCAAGGGTGCAGCCGCAGTGGAAGCGGAAGCGGCGTGTCTCGAGCAGGCCTGTTTCCTCGATTTTCTCAATGTTGGCGACGGACTCCTCATCGAGTGACTCGAACCACTCCAGATCGCAGTCCGGCTGCGCGGCGACCAGCACGAAGGTTTCGTCTGGCAAGCGGAAGACCTTTCCCGGGCGCTGCTCGGATTGATCGTAGTACTGGGAAATCCAGTGCACGGGATCCTTTCCCTCCACCTCGATGGTCGAGAGCCGCGGCTCGTCGTGGCCGTGGACCAGTGTCTGGGCGTAGAACAGGTTCCGGTCCGGCTCTCTCACGTCCTCGGTGAAGATCCGGCCGGTGATCGACTCCGAAAGTGATCCACCGGTGACGAAAAGATTGATGCGCGGGGCGCGGAGATTGACGGTCCACGCGATGGTCTCAGCCCAGGGTCTCGCCACCAGATGGAGGGTCTGGATGGCGAGTTGGTCCTTGAGGATCTGGTCGAGCTCCGCACTGTGGCGGATGCCATGCTGCATCAGGTGCAGGTAGTAGTCGGTGTAGATCGAGACGAAGTTCGCGCGAACCATCAGGGCATTGCGGTGCCTCACGTAGATCGACTCGATCGTGGTGAACTCCTCCAGTGCCTCGTTGGGGCCGATGTCATCACTCATGCAACGGAGGCATGAAGCAGGAACGCGTCGGGATCAACGCGGAACTCAGTTGGCGGGCTTGATGGCGATGTGGATGGCATTCGAGGAGCCGAGATACTTCTTCGCGAGTGCGTTCACTTCCCTGAGGCTGATCGATCGATAGTCGGCATCGCGATTGCGGGAAAGATCGAGCCTTTTGGGGTCCTCCTGGCACTGGGCCATCACGGTGCCGAGCCAGAAGCTGTTGTCGCGCTTGCTTTTCTCCAGGTTGGCAAGGATCGGCTTCTTGGCGCGGTCGAACTCGTCCTCGCTGGCTCCCTGCAGGGAAAGCTTGTCGGCGAGTTCGCGCATGACGGTGCCGAGGCGTTCGATGTCTTCGGGCTTGCCAACGCTTTGACCGACGAGGTAGCCGAACTTCTCGAGGGCATCCGAACCGGAGACTCCCGCATCCGGGCTGTAGGAGGCTCCGAGTTTCTCGCGGATTTCCTTGCGCAGGCGGTCGCCATAAATGTCCGCCAGGATGTTGAGGCGGCGGGTTTCGATGGTGTTGCCGCGGAGGCCATCGGTCTTCCAGTAAACGCCGGCGATGCCCTGTGGGATCTTGCTGTCGTAGGTGAAGGTCTTGGTGGCCGGGGCGTTCGGGATCTTGACCTTGCGGGCGGAATCCAGGGCGGCCGGAGCGGCGGCGCGTTTCGGCAGGGACCCAAAGGTGTTGAGGAGCATCGGCACGAGCGACTCCGTATCGAAGTCACCGACGATGCTGAGTTCAAGGTAGCCCTTTTCCAGTTCCGGGGTCAGCCACTTTTTCGCATCGGAGATGGTGTAGGTGCCGAGGGTTTCGACCGGCGGCAGGGTGTAGCGTGGGTCGCCGCCGTGGAGCCAGGACTCGATCTCGGTCTGGGGGCCGGCGGCGGAGTGCTTCAGTTGCTGGGCCATGGCGGGCAGGGCCTTGCGGAACTGCCACAGGGCCTCCTCGCGATAGCCCGGGTCGGTCAAGGAAGCGCACATCAACTGGAGTTCGAGTTCCATGTCCGCCGGGGTGGTTCGACCGGAGAGGGTGAAGGCGTCCTC
>JAIYDT010000531.1 GCA_027487355.1 Verrucomicrobiaceae bacterium | reverse complement strand
TGCCCTGCGGCTTCGCGAAACGGCGGTTGAGGGTGGTCAACAGGCTGGTGAGTTGGTCCCGGCCGGCCTTGATCCTGATGCGGGTGTTTTCGACGTAGGCGTGATCCTCCAGACTGGCTCTTGCCGCCACAACGCCCAAGAGGTTCATCGCCATGGTGCCGGTCATGAAGGAGCGCATTCGTTCGGCTGCGGCGGGATGCGTGATGGCATAACCGATGCGTTGACCGGCGAGTCCGTGGATCTTGGAAAAGGTGCGGGTGACGATCACGTCCAAGCCCTCGCGCACGAGATCGACCATCGTGTTTGCGTGGAAGTCGTCCGAGCATTCGAGGTAGGCCTCGTCGATCAGGACCGTGGTGGTTTTCGACATCTTGCTGCCTGAGGAAACCTCGCGCACAAAAGCTTTGAGTTCAGCCGGAGGAATCAGGGTTCCGGTCGGGTTGTTGGGATTGCAGATATAGATGAGTTTCGTGTCGGCGCTGATCTTTGCCGCCATTGCCGGGAGGTCGTGTTCCAGGCGATCATTCACCGGCACGGAAATGATCCTTGCTCCGGCTCGCTGGGCGACGTCGATGAGCTGCATGTAGCCGGGAGTTGCGGTGATGATTTCGGGCTTGAAGGGGCCGAGCCAGCGGCCCACCGCCTGGAGGATCTCTCCGGAGCCCACGCCCAGCAGAACCTGGTCTTCCTTGACTCCTTCCTTCTTCGCGATCGCTTGAACCAGTTCGTTGGTGAAATTCGAAGGGTAGCGATGCGTGACTGCCAGCTGTGCCTGCATCGCCGCGATGGCGGAAAGGGCAGGGCCAAAGGGGTTCTCGTTCAAACCGAGTCGCACCGGTCCGGTCGGCTCGGAGGGGCGGTCCGTCGAAGCACGCGCCGCTCCGGGCAGGTTCCATCCGGCGACCAGGGCACCGGTGGCTTGGAGCCATTGGCGGCGGTTGAGAGCAGGGGAGGGGTCCATGATGGTTCCAATAGAGCGCAAAGGAATCGTCCCGGCGAGAGTTGTTCACAGCGTTATTCACCGGTTGCCATCATTGACCGCCGGACCTCCGATCTGCCACGTTTCTCCCCCCGCGATGCCTGCTGAAATTTCCAAGTTCCCCTCCTCGTCCGCCCCGTCCCTCCAGTCCGCCGTCGTGTCCGCGGATGACGTGATGCGCACCCTGCCGCACGCGGTCGGACCTGAGAAAAGCATCCTCAGTTCGATGCTTCAGGACTCCCAGGAATACATCGGCGTGGCGATCGAGGAGAAGCTGACCAAGGACCATTTCTACCTGCCCGCCCACGCAACCCTCTTCGCCTTCCTGGTCGAACTTTACGAAGCGGGCCAGGAGATCGAGCTCGTCTCGCTCGTCCAGAAGCTCCTCGACCGCGGCCTGCTCGATCACGTCGGCGGGCCTTCGGCGGTCACCGATCTTTACACCTACGCGCCCACCGCCGGGCATTTCCGCCACCACCTTCAACTGGTCAAGGACAAGCATGTCCTACGCTCGATCATCCAGACCGCCAACACCGCCATCGCGCGTGCCTACGACACGCCGGACGAGGTCAACGAGCTGTTGGATTCGGTCGAGGCCAGCGTGCTCGGCATCCGCGAGGGCTCGGAAACCAACAAGGCTCCCACCGTCAAACAGTCGGTCATCGAGGTCATCGAGCAGTTCGAGGCCATGCTTTCCGGCGACCGTGGCCAGCAGGGCATCACCACCGGCTACGAGATGCTCGACAAGATGTGCAGTGGACTGAAGCCGGGGGAAATGTTCGTCGTCGCCGCACGTCCCTCGATGGGAAAGACCTCGTTCATGATGAACATCGTCGAGCACATCTGCATCGATCAGGGAAAGCCCTCGATGGTGTTTTCCTGCGAAATGAGTTCGTTCCAGATCGTGCAGCGTCTGCTGTTCTCGCGGGCCCGCTTTGCCATGAGCCAGCTCAACCGCGGCTACACTCCGAGCAAGGGCGACCTCCAGCGGATCCAGCGCGCGGTCACCGAGGTTTCCGCCGCCAAGCTGTTCATCGACGACACGCCCGGCATCACGATCAACGAACTCCGCGCCAAGGCCCGCCGCAAGAAGCGCGACGAGGACATCCAGCTCATCGCGATCGACTACCTCCAGCTGATGAAGTCCCGCACCAAGCAGGCGGAAAACTCCCGTGAGCGTGAAATCGCGGAAATTTCCGCCGGCATCAAGGGACTCGCGAAGGAGCTCGGCATCCCGATCGTCATCCTCGCCCAGCTCAACCGCGGACCGGAAAGCCGTACAGGAAAGAACGTCGGCGTGCCCCGCATGTCCGACCTCCGTGAATCGGGATCGATCGAGCAGGATGCCGACATGGTCGGACTGCTGTATCGAACCGCTTACTACGCCGAGGACGCCGAAGCGAAGGCGGCTGAGGAAGGTCGAGCAGAACTCGTTCTCGCGAAAAACCGAAACGGCGAAACCGGCCACATCCCGCTCACCTTCATCGCCGACCTCATGCGCTTCGAAAGCGGACAGCCGGCGGAGGAGCCGGGTTGAAGAAAGACTCAAGATTCAAGACTTGAAGACGCTAGAATGGTGAAGAGTTTGCAATCTTCGATCTCTTCCTCTTGCGTCTTGTGTCTTCCAGTCTTGTGTCTCAATCCGCCGCCCTTGAGGGGCAAGTCACCAGCCAGTTGCCCTGGTTGAAACCGTCGAGCTTGTTCAACAGCCTTGGCTGGACGGGATTTCAGGTTAGCCTGATCCCATGTCCGAGGAGGAATTGCTCAAGCGCATCACCACGTCGCCTGATCTCTGTCATGGCAAGCCCTGCATCCGCGGGCTTCGCTATCCGGTGGAGTGGTTGCTGGAGCTTCTCAGTGGGGAAACCACGGAGGCCGAGATCCTCACCGACTATCCGGACCTGGAAGCGGACGATCTTCGCGCGGCTCATGCCTTTGCAGCCTGAATCAGACTCTTTAGCTTGAAAGGATAGATTAACCGCAGATAGATATTTGGTCTTAGAAAATTCCGGAGAATTCTGGATTGCCATGAGGGTAAAACTTGGAATCGATGCAAATCGTTGATTATCCGCGTCAATCCGCGTCCATCTGCGGTTCTGTTTTCCTCATAAGGTCTGGAAGTGCACAGCTAGTGCAAGGAGTTTGAGATTTTCGAAGGCCTGGCGTTCACCAACGCTGATGCGGGTCTGCTTCGAATCCTCTTGCGTCTTGCGTCTTCCAGTCTTGCGTCTCAATCCGCCGCCCTAGAAACTTGCCGCAGCCCATGCCGACCCTCCATCCCACCGCTCTCATTTCTCCGGATGCCACGCTTGCCGAGGACGTGACGGTGGGGCCGTTCGCGGTGATCGAGGGACCGGTGGTCCTGGAGAAAGGCGTCACCATCGGCGGTCATGCCTGGATCACGGGAGATGTGGTGATTGGCGAAGGTAGCCACATCGGCTGGGGCTCGATCGTCGGGGCGGACCCGCAGGATCTGTCGTTTGATCCAGCCACGAAATCCGGTGTGCGGATCGGCGCGAAGAACACGCTGCGCGAGTATGTCACCATCCATCGCGGTTCGAAAACCGGCGGCTTCACCACGCTGGGCGAAAGCAACTTCCTGATGACCGGCGTCCACCTCGCCCACGATGTCCACATGGGCGATCACAACGTCATCGCCAACAATGTCCTCCTCGCCGGCCACATCCACCTCGGCAACCGCGTCTTCCTCGGCGGCGGTGCGGGTTTCCATCAATTCATCAAGATCGGCGACTTCGCCATTTCGCAGGGAAATGCGGCCATCAGCCAGGACATCCCGCCCTACCACATGGTCCACGGACAGAACCAACTCGCTGGACTCAATGTCATCGGCCTGCGCCGAAATGGCTTCGACAGCGAGGTCCGCCAAGCGATCAAGTCGGCCTCGAAGCTGCTCTTCTTTTCCGGCCACCCCATTCCCCACGCCCTCGAACTCGCCGCCCAGCGTGATTGGCCGGAAGCCGTTCACCGCCTCATCGACTCGGTGAAAAATCCCTCGCGCAAAGGCGTGATGACGCAGAGTTGAACATCGAACATCGAACATTGAACGTCCAAGATCGAAGGAAGAAATTTGCACGCTCTTCACTTCGATGTTCAATGTTGGAAGTTCGATGTTCGACGTTCCCTTTATCCCATGTCCGCCCTCCATATTCCTGAAACCTGCGGCGTGATGCTGCTTC
>JAIYDT010000076.1 GCA_027487355.1 Verrucomicrobiaceae bacterium | reverse complement strand
TTCTGGTCCACCAAATCGCTGGTGACCGACCTCAAGCTGGTGACCGTCTGCGAGGAGGCCCAGTGCCCGAACCGCTGGGAATGCTGGGGCCAGGGGACCGCGACCTTCATGATCGCCGGCGACAAGTGCACCCGCGCCTGCGGCTTCTGCGCCGTCAAAACCGCCCGCCCGGACGCGCTCGAATCCGACGAACCGGCTCGCGTGGCCGAGGCGACCCGTCGCATGAGCCTGAAGCACGTGGTGATCACTGCCGTGGCGCGTGACGATCTCAAGGACGGCGGGGCCGAACATTTCCAGCGCACCATTGAGTCGGTCCGCGAGGTGAATCCGGGCATCGTGATCGAGGTGCTGGTGCCCGATTTCAATGACCGTGACTGGGCTCTGCAAATGGTGATGGATGCCCGTCCGCACATCTTCAACCACAACCTCGAAACCGTGGAACGGCTGACGCCGCTGGTGCGTTCGCGGGCGAAGTATCATCGCTCGCTGGCCGTGCTGAAGAAGGCGAAGGCAATGGTCAACGGTCGCGTCGCCACCAAGAGCGGGCTGATGCTCGGCCTGGGCGAGCGTCGTGAGGAAGTCCTGCAGGCGATGGATGATCTTCTCGCCGCCGATGTGACCGTTCTCACGATGGGCCAGTATCTGCGCCCGACCCAGAAGCACCTGCCGGTGGTGGAATACATTCACCCGGACGTCTTCGAGGAGCTCAAGGTCATCGCCCTGGAGAAAGGCTTCAAGCACGTCGCCAGCGGTCCGCTGGTCCGCAGCTCGTATCACGCTGCGAATTTCCGACCGGAACTCGATGTGATGGATGCCATCGATCAGGATGTGCGTGCCGCGAAAGGCCTCGAACTCGGCCCCGAGCATCTCTCGATCCCGGCAGCCAAGCCGGAGATTTTGAGCGGGGTGTGAATGGTTTGCCTACTTGACCAGCCCGGCTTCGCGGAACGAGTAGTAAGGACTCCGGCCGGGGCTGGGTCGTCCGATGATGATATGGTCTAGGAAGCGCACCTGCAACAGCTCGGCGGCTTCCTTGATGCGGCGGGTGATGCGTTCGTCGGCCACGCTGGGTGAGGGATCGCCGGAGGGGTGGTTGTGGGCGAGGATGAAGCCGTAGCAGCCGTGGGTGATGACAGGACGGAGGATGTCGCGCGGGTGGGCACTGGTCTCGCTGACAGTGCCGACGGAAATGGAGGCCGTGCCGGTGTGGTGCAGTCGGGCGTCGAGCATCAGCACGAGCACCTGTTCCTGGGCCTGATGGGCGATCTGCGGGGCGAGGAACTCATAGAGCAATTCCGGAGTATCAAGCGGGACATCGCTGAACTGCTCGCGGGCGACGCGGGCCCCGAGCTCGAAGGCGGCGATGAGCTGCGAGGCCTTGGCGAGACCAAGGCCCTTCTCCTTCGCCAGCGCGGTGACCGACATTTTTCCAAGCGCCCCCATCGAGCCGTATTTCCTGAGCAGGTCCCGCCCGATCTGGATGGCGCTGCGACCCTTGATGCCGGTTCGCAGGAAGAGGGCCATGAGCTCGGCATTGTCGAGGGCGGCGGGGCCGAAGCGGGCGAGCTTCTCCCGTGGCCGATCCTGCGTGGGCATGTCCTGGATGAGCGGTTCTTCCATTAGCGGAAGTTCTCAAATTCAAACATGAGATGACAAGGAAGAGTGGCACTCAGCGAAAATCCGCACATGGTTCATGCATGCGGTGGGTGGTGTTCTTCGATGGCGACTGCGCGTTCTGTTCGCGCAGCATCCGCTTGCTCGCGTGGCTGGATCGTTTGGATCACATCCGCCTATCCCCCTTGCAGGGACCTCTCGCGGCGGAGAAAGAGCTGGGTCGATTCGCGTCGGAGGAGGATGGCTCGATGGTGGTGCTGCGCGAGTCAGACGGAGGGGTCTTCACCCACAGCAGCGGCGTGCTGGAAATGGCGCGGGCGCTGGGTTTTCCGTGGGCGGTGTTCTCGATCTTCGCCGTAGTGCCGAAGCCCCTCCGCGATGGAGTTTACAGGTGGATCGCGCGGAATCGCTATCGCTGGTTTGGAAAAGCGGATGTTTGCCAACTACCGACCGAGGAGGTCGTGCGGAGGCTGGTTTGAAGAGGTCGAAGGTCTCGGAAAAATGAGTCTTTCGACCTGCGACTTTCGACTTTTAGACTTTCGACTGTTTCTCCTCTCACTCCGCCGACTTTGGAGCGAGGTCGTCGACAAGGAGGGTTAGGGCGAGCGCAGCAGATGATGAACGAACTGAGCGGACTACTTCGTGGAAACCGCGAAGTATTGAATCAACTCGTCACTGAGGGCTCCGCCTTTTTTCGTCCGCTCGATTGACTTCTTCATCTTCTCCTCGAAGTCCGGAGCGTCAGGTTCGACTATCTCCAGCCGCCGTCCGCTGATCAAGCGATCGTAAAGGACATCACCTCGAATGGCGACCGCGAGCTCGGCACCGGCAGGCAAATCGAGCTTCTTGGCGGAAACCTGGGCCGCAAGCCAGGCTCCTTCGGCGAGTGTGGCCTTGGCATCATCCTCAAAGCGCCGCAGTTCAGGCACGTGCACGATGAAGAGGCAGCGGTTCTCCTGAACCTCGCACCAGGTGATGAAGTGGTCCTTGCTGCCGGGTGCCTTCTTCGACTTCGACTCGGACACTGCCATGGTTCGATAGGCCTTCAGGACATTGGTGAACGTCTCCGCAGCATCCGTGGCCTTGGCCGTGTTGCCCTTGCCATCCGCGCCTGACCAGGAGCCGACGTAATCCTCCGCCCTCTTGTAGTCGGCATATCCGGGGAGCTTGGCCCGCTCCCTTTCAAGTTTCGCTCCTGCGGCTGCACCGATCATCAAGAAAAGGGGGAACAAGATCAGCGGTGAGAGGAACAGAGCGCGCAGGGCCCAGAGTGCACCGGTCTTGTGTTTTGGACGCGTGCGAACCTTCAAGTTCGCCTCCATGGGGCCCACGAGGCTGGCGAGGATCGGCTCGGTGACATCGACTCCTCCGGCTGAATTCCGCCACAGCGCTCCGATCGAATAGATGGGCCCCCATGGAATCCCCCACCAGCCGAAGAACAAGGGAATGAGCGACCAGCCGAAGGCGCTACCCACTCCGGATTGGCCGGGTGCCAGGTAAACCATGGGTGAACTCCGGCGGAACGTGATGACGATCAGGGAAAAGGCGTATTGGAACACCACGAAACGACCTCCGGCTGCGACCTCGTTGACAATCTGGCGCACGCTCTTGCCAGCGGTTCCCGGAATGACCCGTCCATCGACCCGAAATGGCTGGTCAAGGGGTGAGGGGCTCGGTCTGGCGGGAATCGGTGGGGGCGCTGAAGTTACCTCAGGCAGGCCGAGGAGTTGTGAAAGCGGACTCCAATCGTCGGCACCTGCGGGAGCGCCGAAATCCGACGAGGCCAGCTGCCCCTGTTGCACCATTTCCCGAACCTTCTCGATTGAAAAAGGGCCTTCAACTGAACCGGAGCGACTGACGTATAATTCCATGGCGGGACGTGGCTACTGCGCAGGCTCACAGTCTGATGCTGTCAGTTCAAGATACTTTTCCGTCAAACCACCGGGCATGATTGTCAATCAAGTGACATCATTTTCCTCGACTCCGACACGAGCCTTCTGGCTCCGCCACTCGCTCACTTCGCCGACTTCGGATCGAGGGCATCGCGAAGGCCGTCGCCGAGGAAGTTCAGGGCGATGAGGCTGGAGGACAGGGCGATCGAGGGGAACACCAGCAGGTAGGGATTGGTGAGCATGGCATCCGCGCCTTCCTTGATGAGGATTCCCCAGGAGCTGTTGGGTGGTTTCACGCCGAGGCCGAGGAAGGAAAGCGTGGCCTCGAGCAGCATGACGCTGGGAATGGTGAGTGTGGTGTAAACGATGATCGGCCCGAGGGTATTCGGAAGGATGTGGCGGAACAGGATGCGAAGGTGACCGAGCCCCAGTGAGCGGGCGGCTTCGACGAAATCCATCTTCGCGACGTTCTGGACCTGCGCGCGGACGATGCGGGAAACGGTGAGCCAGGAAAGCGCACCGATGGCGATGAACAGCGGAACGAGCGTGGTGAGTGGTTCGACCCACGTGCGGGTTGCCTCCATGGCAAGTCGGTCAGCTCCCTTGCCCGCGATGAGTTCGACAGTCCATAGGGTAAGTTTCGAGGTCCAGGCTTCGATCGTGATGGCAAGCAGGATGACGATGACGAGAAACGGCAGGGCATAGAGCGTATCGACGATGCGCATCATGAGGGCATCGACACGCCCTCCGACGTAGCCGGCGGTGGCGCCCCAGACGATGCCGATGGTGACGGAGACGAGGGTGGTGATCAGGCCGACAGCGATCGAGATCCGCCCGCCGTAGAAGACTCGTGAGAAGATATCGCGGCCCAATTGGTCAGTGCCGAAGGGATGGGCGGAGGAGGGCGGCTGATTTTTTCCGAGTAGGTCTGGGAGGTTCGGATCCTGGAGAAAGCCCGGGATCCAAGGTAGGATTGTGCAGCTCAGGAAGATGGTAATCAGCACGAAGAGCCCGAAGATCGCGGGCTTATTGTGGCTGAGGCGCAGCCAGGCGTCTTTCCAGAGGGAACTGCCTTTTTCGGTCGTCATGGGGAAACTTGGATGGAGGTGGGGACCGATTAGTTCTTGCCGCTACGGAGGCGTGGGTTGAGCCACACACCGGCGATGTCGGTGAAGAGGTTGGCGAGGATCACGAGGGAACCGTAAAGGAGGACGGAGGCAAGGATCACGGGGGCATCCTGGGTTTCGATGGCCTTGATGAAATGGCGTCCGAGACCGGGGATCTGGAAGATGGACTCGATCACCACCGAGCCGGAAACGATGCCGGCGAAGGCGGGGCCGATGAAGGCGACGGCGGGGATGAGGCCTCCGCGGAGGCAATGGCGGATGAGGATCTTCCAGCCCGGAACACCCTTGGCGCGGGCGGTGCGAACGAAGTCCTGGGAGAGTGTCTCGATCATGCCGGCGCGGGTCAGGCGCGAGACATAGGCGGCGGTGCCGAGGCCGAGCGTGATGGCGGGAAGCAGCCAGGTCTGCGGGGATGAGGCATCCCAAACCATGGCCGGGAACCATTTCAGGCTGCGGCCGAAGGTTTCCGCGAGGAGTGGGCCGATGACGAAGGACGGCAGGCAGACGCCGACCATGGCGAAAGCCATTGAGCCGACATCGAGCAGTCCGTTTTTTTTCGCGGCCGCGATGCAGCCGGTCGGGATGCCGATGAGCAGGGCGATCGACATGGCGACGACGCCGAGCTGGAAGGAAACGGGAAAGGCCTGGCTGATGATCTGGGTGACGGGACGGCCCTCAAGGCGGAGCGAGAAGCCGGGATCGCCCGCAAGGAAATGGCCTAGTTGCTTGTAGTACTGGACCCAGTCGGGTTGATCGAGGCCGTAGTAGGCTTCGATCTTCGCCTTGATGTGGGCGGGGATGGCCTTCTCCGATTGGAAGGGTCCACCGGGCATGGCCTTGACGAGGAAAAATGTCAGCGTGAAGAGCACGAACAGCACGACCAGGCCCTGGAGAAGACGACTGAAGAGGTTCTTGATCATGGCGGTTCAGGGTTCGATGCGGACGGCCGAGTAGGGATGGTTGTCAAGCAACAGCGGGTGCCAGCCCTTGACCTCGGGTCGGTGGAGATAGTTGCGTGCCTGGAAGGCGAAGGGGGCGATCGGGGCTTCCTCCATCAGCAGCTTTTCCGCCTGGGCGAACATGGAGAGGCGTTGGGCGGGATCGGTCTGGAGGGCGGCGTCGTGGAGCAGGCTCTCGAATTTCTCGCTGTGCCAGCCGGTGTTGTTGTTGCCGTTTCCTTCTGTCCACATCAGCAGGAAGGTGGTGGGATCGAGGTAGTCTCCGGTCCATCCGGCGATGGCGATGTCGAAGTTGAGGGCCTGTTGGGCGCTGATGTAGGAACCGAAGTCCATCTTGCGGATGTCGACGGTGACGCCGATTTTTTTCCACATCGACTGCATGGCCTCGGACACCGCCTGGCTGCCGCCACTGCGGATCAGGACGGAGAGTTTGGGGAAATCCTTGCCATCGGGATAGCCGGCCTCCGCCATCAGGGACTTGGCCTTTTCGAGATCATACACGGCGAGCTGTTCCGGTTTGTAGTCGCCCATGGCAGGGGTGATGGTGCCGGCCGGGGAAAAGCCTTCGAGGATGGTCTCGCAGATGTCCTTGCGGTTGATCGCCAGCGAGAGCGCCTGGCGGACCTTGACGTTGTTGAGTCCGGGCTTGGTGACGTTGAAACGAACGAAGCTGGTGGAGACATAGGGCTCCTGACGCAGATACTGGGGATACTCCTTCTTGATGCGGTCCACGAGGTCGGGCGGGACCTGATAGGTGGTGTGGAGCTGGCCGGCGAGGAAGGCGCGGGTTTCGGAGTAGTAGTTCTCGATCGGGTAGAACTTGAGGCCATTGAGCTTCACGTTGGGGGCATCCCAATAGATCGGATTTTTGACGACCTCCACCGAGTCGTTCAGCTTCCACGATTTCATCTTGAACGGGCCGTTGCCGACGATGTACCTGGCCTCGCTCCAGGGCGTGAAGCGGTCGGAAATTTTTCCCCACTGAAGGACGACGTGGCGGGGCACGGGAAACCAGGTGTAATGGCGGGTCACGCCGGGCAGATAGGGCACCGGTTCGCGGAGTTCGATCTGGAGCGTGTAGTCGTCGGACGCGCTGGCCCCGACCTTGGCGATCTCGAAAAGGTCCTCGGCTTCGATCGCTGGCGATGCGGTGGGATCAGCGGCCTTGGAGGCAAGGCTCGTGAGCAGCGAACGCCGTTGCTCGGGAAGGCTGTCAGCGGGCCAGTCGAAGCGGGTTTCCGGGGATTCGAGGATCCAGTTCAAGGCGGGTCGATCAAGGGCATCAAGGCCCTTGTTCAGGACCATTCGGCGACGGTTCGGCTCGCTGAGTTCCAGCCATTTCGGGGACTTGCCGAGGTCATCCTTGATCGTCTTGTCGGGAAGCCCTTCGAGGTTGAAGGTCTTTGCCTGCACCTCGGAAACTCCCGGGATCAACCCGGCCCGGGCGAGGATGATCGAGCGGTGGTTCTTGTTGTAGTCCTCCGCGTTCTTCAGGAAGTAGAGCATTTCCGCATAGGGCCCGGCGAGGTCGGGGTGCAGCAGGCGGTGATAGGCGAAGACGAAGTCCTGGGCGACGACCGGGGCCATGTTGTCGGACCAACGTGCGCCGGGGCGGAGGTTGAAGGTCCAGGAGGTGTAGTCGGCATTGTGGCTCCACGAGGTCGCAGCGCCGGGAGGGTAGGCCGTGTCCGAGGCGGGATCGTCGCCGACGAGTCCTTCGAAGATCGCACCGATGACCTTGCTTTCCGGAACCCCGGTCACGAGGTGCGGATCGAGGGCCTTGGGGTCGTTGCCGTTGCCAATGAGGAGGATCTTATCGCGGTTGGCCCGTTCGACCTCGGTCTCCTTCTGGCAGGACGCGAGAAGGAGGCAGGAGAGAACAAGCGAAGCGGACGAACGAAGCATGACGGGCGGAGTGTGGAGGACAGACGCGGCGTTTGAAGAGGAATTTTCTCAAATTCAGGGCCCATGCAGCGTTTCCTGTGCCGGGTTCAGTGCTTGCATGACGCGGGTGGGTGGCTAGAACCCTGAAGTCCTTACGTGAAGAGTTATTTTCTCCGCCGCCTGCTGCTGATTCCGCTCACCCTGCTCGGGGTGACGTTGCTGGTGTTTTCCATCATGTGGAATGTGCCGGGTGGGCCGATGGAAGAGGATCTGCAGAAAAAGATGGGCGGCGCGGGCGACAAGAAAGGCAGCTCGACCCGATCCCGCGAACAGGCGGGCTCCTCGCTCAAGCCGGCGGATCTGTTGGAACTGGAGGAGCAGTACGATCGCGACAAGCCGATGATGCGGATGTATGCGGAGTGGCTCGGCATCCTGCCACGGGATATGGCCAGCGGCATGACCAAGGTCGGGGCGGTTTTCCCAAAGGACGCCAAGGAGGTGGAGATCGCCATGCCGGGAACCGAAAAGGTCGTGAAGGTCACCTTGAACGGATCGGGCTTCACGGTCACGCCGCCGGAAGGGGTGGAATTCAAGGGCTGGAAAGTTCGTCTGCAATCTCCCCAAGAACAGGCCGAGCGCTGGAAGGCACGGGTCAAGGATGTGCCGCTCAAGGAGGCTCCGACTCCGCGGGCCGTTCTCTACAAGCCCAAATACGACGGTCTGTTTGAAGGTTCCCTCGGCATGTCGAAGAACTATCAGGAGCCGGTCTGGAACATGATCCTCGACCGCATGCCGGTCTCGATCTTCTACGGCCTCATCACGATGATCCTGGTCTATGGCATCTGCCTGCCCCTCGGCATCCTCAAGGCGATCAAGCACCGCACCTGGATCGACAATGCATCCTCGGTGATCGTGTTTTTTGGCTACGCGATTCCCGGCTACGCGCTTGGCTCCCTGCTCGTGGTCTTTCTGGGTGCCCGCCATGGATGGTTCCCGTTGGGAGGCTTCACCGGCGAGGATTTCCCGAATCTCGATTTCTGGGGAAAGGTCAAGGACCTCGCCAACCACGCGGTCATGCCCTTGATCTGCTACATGGTGGGAGCCTTCGCCTTCCTGACGCAGATCATGAAGAACAACCTGATGGACAACCTCGCCGCCGACTATGTGCGCACCGCGGTGGCGAAGGGCGTGGGTTTCCGCCAGGCGGTCTTCCGGCATGCGTTCCGCAACTCGATTATCCCGGTGGCCACCACCTTCGGATCAAACATCACGATGCTCGTCAGCGGCAGCATCCTGATCGAAAAGGTTTTCGACATCAATGGCTTCGGCCTTCTTCAATTCAACTCCCTGCTTGAGCGCGATCAGTATTTGGTGATGGGCCTCGTGACCGTGAGTGCGGTGCTGATGCTGTTAGGCAATGTGATTTCCGACCTCTGCGTGGCCCTGGTGGACCCGCGCGTGAGCTACAACTGAACGCCGCATGACCTTCCCTAGAAAGATCGGCCTGCTTCTTATCCTCGTCGCCTTGTCCGCCGCGATTGGCCATGAATGCGGTCTCGCCCTGCCATCGCTGCGCTGGTTCTATTCGTTCTCGTCGGCGGGTGATGGCTCGCTGGATGAGTCCCGGCTGATCGGTCATGTCTTGACTGGCTCGCTGGCCTTGATCGGTCTGTTGATGATGCTCTTTGGCGGGGATTTCCGCTGGAATCCGCTGACCCTGCGGAAGCTCGGGCGCTTCCGGGCGATCACCCGCGGCTACCGTTCGTTCGTGATTCTGATTGTGATGGTGGTCATTTCGCTGCTCGACCAGGCTCTCGTCGGCAAGCAGGCCCTCGCGGTCCGGTATGAGGGGAAATGGTTTTTTCCCGCCTTCGTCCAGCAACGGATCGATGCCTCGACCTTCGGCGGTGCCAGCCAGTCGAATCCCGACTACCGGCAGCTTCAGAAGAAGTTCGCCAAGGACGGTGGTGCGAACCGCGTGTGGATGCCCCTCGTTCCCTTCGATCCCACCTTCGACACCGACAACCTCCAGTATCGGGTCCTTCCCGTGAGCGAGGGCCTCGTCAACGACCACAAGGGCCGCGAGCCCTTCAGCGGCATCGCCTACGTGCTTGATCCGAATGACCCGCTGGTGAAGTTCCAGAAGGCCACCTTCCGCAAGGGCAAGCGCAGTGGCCGCATCGAGATTTACGATGGAAAAGGCGAGACCGTCGTCGTCGAGCAATGGCTCGAGGGTAGCCGGCTCAGCCGCCGCGTGTTCAGCGCCGAGTCGCCCACCGATGCGCCTGCCCTGGAGTCATCCGTCTGGACCGAGCTACTCTACCCTCCCGCGCCGCCCTCCGCCGCGAGCCGTCATTTCCTTGGCACCGACTCGCGTGGCTGGGATGTTGCCGCGCAGCTCTACGGTGGGTTCCAGGTCACCCTGAAGGCTGCGGTGATCTACATCCTTCTCACCTACCTGATCGGGATCGCGACGGGATGTTCGATGGGCTACTTCAGCGGCAAATACGACCTGATCGGACAGCGCTTCGTCGAGGTGCTGAGCAATGTGCCTTTCCTCTATCTTGTGATGATCATCTCGTCGAACATCGGGCAGGAAAGGATCACGCTCCTCGTGATCCTGTTGGTCATCTGCGCGTTCTCCTGGATCAACGTTTCAGGCTACCTTCGCTCCCAGACTTATCGGGAAAAGGCCCGCGAGTATGTTGCCGCCGCCCGCGTGCTCGGTGCCGGAACGGGAAGCATCGTGTTCCGCCACATCCTGCCTAACAGCATCTCGACGATTGTAACCCTTGTGCCGTTCAGCGTGGTCGGCATCGCCACGTCGTTGACCGCACTCGATTTCCTGGGATTCGGGCTGCCCGCCCAGTATCCGAGCTGGGGCAGACTGCTGAACGATGGCACGGCGAACCTCGAAGCCATCTGGATCGTCAGCTCGGTCTTCGGGATGATGGTGCTGACCCTGCTCCTCGTCACCTTCGTCGGCGAGGCGATCCGCGAGGCCTTCGATCCGAAAAAGTTCACCTACTATCGTTGATCCATGTCACGACTCCGCCGTCTTTCGATCCTCACATTCTCGGCCTTCGCTCTTCTGGGCGGATGCCGCAAGGTGGTCGTCGAGGCTTCCTATGACAACACCTCGGAAAAGCAGGCCTTCTTCGAGCGCTACAACAAGCAGGTCATCGAGCAGCTCGCGCAGGACACCGCGAAGCTGGAAAAGGAACTGGCCGACCCGGCTTCAGCGCCTCCTGCCGAGGGCGAGCCCGTGAGCCGCGAGGAGAAGGAACGGCAACTGGCCGCCCTGAAGCACCGGGCCGAGCGGCCGAACTACTTCGAATTCCTCACCGAGGAGGACCTTCCCGCCACTCTCAACTGGCAGACCAATGTCGACGATCCGGACATCGGTTCCGCGAATGCGAAGAAGGGTGGCACGATGAGGACCTTCTTCGCCGGACTTTCCTTCCCTCCGACCATCCGCTCGCTCGGCAAGGAGGGAAACAATGACTTCCGTTCCGAGCATTGGAACAACATCGAGATGGGTCTCGTTGGCTGGCATCCCAACACTGACAAATCCATTCCCGCCCTGGCTGACCGCTGGGCGATCGGGGCCGATGGCCAGGAGGTCTATTTCCACATCGACAAGGAGGCCCGCTGGTCGGATGGCAAGAAAGTCACCGCCCACGACTTCATCAATTTCTTCTACATCGGCCTCTCGCCCTATCTGTCGGAAACGTTTTACCGCACCTACTGCGGCGAGCAGTTCTGGGGGATTGCCAGTTATGGGGATGATTACCTCTGCATCCGCCTCGCCGATCCCAAGCCTCGTCCGGAGTTTTTCGCGAACACGCAGCCTTATCAGGTCGACTTCTACAAGGAGTTCGGGCCCGACTTCGAACAGCGCTACAATTGGCGCACCCGCCCCACCACGGGAGCCTACCAGATCCTGCCCGAGGACATCGTCAAGGGCCAGTCGATCACCCTCAGCCGCGTCAAGAACTGGTGGGCGAAGGATCGCCTCTACTACCGCAACTGCTTCAACCCCGACCGGGTTCGCTATGCCCTGATCCGTGACCTGGAAAAGGCCTTCGAGATGTTCCGCCTCGGCGAGCTCGACATGTTCCCGCTCGGTCTGCCGAAATACTGGTATGAGAAGACTGAGATTCCCGAGGTCTTCAACGGCTACATTGAGAAGGCGCAGTTCTACAATGAATACCCGCGCGTGCCGCGTGGTCTGTATTTCAATCTCGCCAATCCGCTGCTTTCCAACCGCGACATCCGCATCGGCATCTGTCATGCGACGAACTGGCAGAAGGTGATCGACTTCGATCTGCGTGGCGATGCCGAACGCCTCAATGTCTTCAGTTCAGGCTACGGTGTCTTCTCCGAGCCCACGATCCGCGCGCGCGAATTCTCGGTGGCAAAGGCCCGCGAGTTCTTCGCCAAGGCTGGATTCAACCGGCTCGGCCCCGATGGAATCCTGGTCAACGATGACGGCAAGCGGCTCGCGCTTTCGATCAACTACACGCGTCTGGAAGCGATCGACGCCATGATGCAGCGGCTGAAGGAGGAGGCGCGAGAGGCTGGACTGGAATTCCAACTGGACAGCCAGGATGGCACCGCGTCGTTCAAGAAGGTGATGAACAAGAACCACGAGATCGCGTTCACCGGCTGGGGCATCACGCCGCCTTATCCGAACTACTATGAGCACTTCCACTCCAAGGATGCCTTCCTTCCCGGCACCCGCCAGCCAAGGCCGATGACCAACAACATTTCCAGTTATGGCGATCCGGTGATGGATGCACTCGTCGAGGGCGTGCGCAACGGGCGCAGCGAGGAGACCATCCGGGACCTGAGCTACAAGGTCGAGAGGATCGTCCACGACGAGGCCCTGTGGGTTCCCGGCTACCAAAAGAGCTTCTACCGCCACGCCTACTGGCGCTGGGTCTGCTGGCCGGATGACTTCAACTGCCGGATTTCCGAGCTGCCGGAAACCCTGAACGTCCATTGGATCGACGAGGACAAGAAGAAGGAAACCCTGGAGGCCAAGCGCACCGGCAAGGCCTTCCCGGAGCAGAGCCACGTCTATGACAAGTATCGCCTGAAGGGCACGGAGGAGACGAAATGAGCGACGAAGAACCATTGCTGGAAGTCCGGAACCTCATCACCGCCTTCGACACCGATGCCGGCCTGCTGCGGGCTGTCGATCAGGTTTCCTTCGAGGTGAAACGCGGCCGCACGCTCGGCATCGTCGGCGAGTCCGGCTGCGGGAAAAGCGTGACCGCGATGTCGATCATCCGCCTGCTGCCCCAGCCGATGGGCAAGGTCCTGCAAGGGCAGGTGATGTTCAAAGGGCGCGACCTGTTGAAGGCCACCGATCCCGAAATGCGCAAGGTCCGTGGCGGCGAAATCGGCGTGATCTTCCAGGAGCCGATGACCGCCCTCAATCCCGTGCAACGCATCGGCAAGCAGCTTTCCGAGTGCTTCCTGCTGCACACCAAGATGAGCCGCAAGGAAGCCTGGGAGGCTTCCATTGAAATGCTCCGCCTGGTCCGCATTCCGGCTCCGGAGCAGCGCATCGGTGATTATCCCCACCAGCTTTCCGGCGGCATGCGCCAGCGCGTCGTCATCGCCATGGCCCTCGCCTGCAAGCCCGATCTGGTCATCGCCGATGAGCCGACGACCGCGCTCGATGTGACCGTGCAGGCGCAGATCCTCGATCTGATGAAGCAGCTTCAGAAGGAGATGGGCATGTCGGTCATCCTCATCACCCACGACCTCGGCGTGATCGCGGAGACCTGCGATGAGGTGGTTGTGATGTATGCCGGTCGCGTCGTCGAACGAGCGCCCGTCGCCGAGCTTTTCGAGCGCCCCCTGCACGCCTACACGCGCGGCCTGCTGAACTCGATGCCGAAGCTCGACACGCCCCGCAAGTCCGTTCTCCCCACGATCCCCGGCATGGTCGCCGGACTCGCCGATCTGGTCCCCGGATGCCGCTTCTGCCAACGCATGGGCCGCGAGGGTCCGGTGCTGCGCGAGCGACCGATGTTCGAGGAAATCCACCCCGGACACTGGGTGGAAACCTGCCCCAACTGCTTCGAAGAACCCGCCTGATGGAACCGCTGCTCTCCGTTCGTGACCTGAAAATGCACTTCCCGGTGCGCGGTGGATTATTCCTCAAAAGCATCGGTGCCGTGCGCGCGGTCGATGGCGTTTCACTCGACATCGCCCCCGGCGAAACCGTCGGCCTCGTCGGCGAATCCGGCTGCGGGAAATCCACGCTCGGCAAGGCCATCGTTCGCCTTTCCAACCCCACCTCGGGCTCCATCGTCTTCAATGGCCGGGACATCACCTCGCTCGGACGCCACGCCATGCGCCCGCTGCGCAGCGACCTTCAGATGATCTTTCAGGACCCGGTGGAGTCCCTCAACTCGCGCCTCAGCGTCCGACAGATCATCGAGGAGCCTCTGGTGATCCACTCCAGAGGAAACAGCGCGTGGCGACGTCAACGCGTCGATGAATTGCTCGAACGCGTCGGCCTTCCGAAGTCCGCCGCCGAGCGCTATCCCTTCGAGTTCTCCGGCGGACAACGCCAGCGCATCGGCATCGCCCGCGCGATCGCCCTCGAGCCGAAGCTGATCATCTGCGACGAACCGGTCAGCGCCCTCGATGTCTCGGTGCAGTCCCAGGTGCTGAACCTCCTGCTCGAACTCCAGCAGGAAATGGGGCTGTCCTATCTGTTCATTGCCCACGACCTCGCGGTGGTGAAACATATCTCCGATCGCGTGGCCGTGATGTATCTCGGGAAAATCGTCGAACTCGCGGACGCCGACACGATCTATCAGAACCCGCGTCATGCCTACACCCGCGCCCTGCTCTCGGCGATTCCAGAACCCGACCCGCGCCTTCGGAAAAAGCGCATCCTCCTCGAAGGCGACGTGCCCTCGCCGATCAATCCGCCCGCCGGCAGTGCCTTCGGCCATCGCATCGGCCATCCGCGCTACGAGGAAACCATCGGCATGGACCTTGGCCTCGCCGAACTCGAGCCCGGCCATTGGGTCGCCGCCGATCCCTGCTGCCTGACGCCGGAAGATTGGGAAAAAGCACGAAATTCTTGATTCTAAATTCGAAACGGAAGAGGCGGGCGTGGCGTCGCTTTCCAAGCGCCATGCCTCTTCATTCGGCCAGACGGATGGAATCCGCCGCCACGATTTCCCATGTCTTCCGATCCAGACGACTACCGCCGGAAAGCCCGCTTCATCGTGAAGCTCGGCATCGCCCTGCATGAGTGCGGCGCGACCAGCCAGCGGGTGGAAAGCCATCTGGAAAACGTGACCCGACTGTTCGGGTTTCACGGCAGCTTCCTGATCAGCCCAACCACCTTCACCTGCGCCTTCTGGCAGGATGACGAACTCGACCAGTTCATCCACATCCAGCGCATCCGCCCGGCCGACAACAACCTTGGCCTGCTGTTGGAAATTGATCGACTCATGGGCCGCATCACCCGCGAGGAACTCGATCTCGATGAGGCCGTTCTTGAGCTGCGGCGGCTGCGTCAGGCCTCGTCGATCTACTCGACTCCGATCAACGGCCTCTCGTGGGCGCTCATCGGCGGATCGTTCGCGGCTCTGCTTTCCTCGAATCCCTGGGACGTGATCGTCTCCGCCCTGCTTTCGATCCTGCTCTTCATCTTCGCCCTGAAACGCTCCGGTCACGCACGCTGGGGGCCGGTGCTAACCCTCGTCGCGCCCTTCATCTCCGGCCTTCTGGCCAGCTTCATCGCCCGCAGCGGAATCCCGATCAACGTGCCCTTCGTGATCCTTTCCTCAGTGGTGATCTTCGTCCCTGGCCTCGCTCTGACAGTCGCCATGACCGAGATCTCCTCACGCGATCTGATCTCCGGAACCTCACGTCTGGTCGATGCCGTCATGTTGCTGCTGAAACTCTTCTTCGGCTCAATCAGCGGCATGGCGGTCGGGGCCTTTCTCGCGCCCCACTTCAGCCTGCCTCAGCTTGTCTTCGATCTCGGCCCACTGCCTCTCTGGAAAACCTGGCCGGCAGTCATGGGCCTCTCGCTGGGCATCGGCATCGCCTTCAATCTTCCCGCACGGAAACTGATCACCGGGCTGGTGGCCTCCGCCATCGCTTTCCTAGCCGCCAGCCGTGGCGAGGCCCTGTTCGGCATGTTCGCGGGCATGTTCCTCGGATCGCTCGCGGTCGGTCTCTACGCCAACCTTTACTCGCGGCTGACCCGCAGTCCTTCTTCGATCCCGATGATGCAGGGCATCGTCCTGCTCGTGCCGGGCAGCAAGATCTACATGATCCTCAACGAATGGGTGGCCGGTACCAGCATCCTGCCCGAAGCCGCCAGCGGCCATCAGGCGCTGATGATCTTCCTCTGCCTCGTCAGTGGTCTGATGATCGCCAACGCACTCGTTCCGGTAAGGAACTCGCTGTAAGAGGGTCTTCGGGAAATTTGGTAAAGCCTGAATCTTGAAACACAAACCACGATATTCACGAACCATCACGAAAATCAGGAAGTTCTGAATTGCGTCGGAATCATTCATCCTAAAGAGGAAAATGGAAAGCTCGCCAGAGCGCGGCAAGTGAAGTGGTTTCAGGGTCATGGAATCTCCGGTGATCGTGATTTCCGCTAACCCTGCGGGTGAGTCGAAAACCTCCCC
>JAIYDT010000338.1 GCA_027487355.1 Verrucomicrobiaceae bacterium | reverse complement strand
TCGGCGCTGAATCCTTGGAAGATCAAGGTCCGGTCAAAAATGCACCGTCGGCAGACGTCCCACGCCTTGCCCTCCGGCCCGGGCTGGGTCAGGCTGCGCCGTCCTGATGTCTGACTCGTTCGTCCACCTTCACCTGCACACCGAGTATTCCCTGCTCGATGGCATGATCCGCACCGACAAGCTCGCCAAGCGCGCGTCGGAGTTCGGCATGCCGGCCGTGGCCATGACCGATCACGGCAATCTCTTCGGAGCGATCGAGTTCTATCAGGCCTGCCGCAAGGCGAAGGTGAAGCCAATCCTTGGCTGCGAGATCTACCTGGCCCCGGGAAAGATCGACGAAAAACGCGACCTCGTCGGCCGCAAGCGCGCCACCCACATGACCCTGCTGGCACGCGATGCCGAGGGCTGGCAGAACCTCAGCAAGCTCGTTTCCCTCGGTCACCTCGAAGGCCTCTACTACGGAAAGCCGCGCGTCGATCGAGATGCGCTGGCCCGCTTTTCCAAAGGCGTGACCTGCCTCTCCGGCTGCATTTCCGGCCCCGTCAACGAGTGGCTGCTCGCAGGCGACGAGGACAAGGCCCGCGAGACCCTCGCCGAGCTGCGAGACATTTACGGCCAGGAGCACACCTGGGTGGAAATCCACAACCACGGGCTCGAACCCCAGCAACGCGTCACCCCAGGCCTGCTCCGTCTCGCGAAAGACCTCAACCTCCGCCCGGTCGCGGCGAACGATGTCCATTTCCTTGATCGCTCCGATCACGAGGCCCACGACGTGATGATCTGCATCGGCACCGGCCACCTCATGATCGATGAGAACCGGATGCGCTACACGCCCGAGGTTCATTTCAAGAGCGCCGAGGAAATGCGTCACCTGTTCCGCGACATCCCCGGGGCCTGCGATGCCACACTTGAGATCGCCGAGCAGTGCAACGTCGAGATCAAGCTCGACTCCGCCAGCTCGGAAAAATACCCGCAGTTCCCCACGCCCGATGGCTCCCCGCGCGAGGAGTACCTGATGAACGTCTGCCGCACCGGTATGGTGAAGCGCTACGGCGAGGAAGGCTTGGAGGATCCCGAGAAAATGGAGCGCCTCAAGTACGAGGTGGACACCATCAACCAGCTCGGATTCGCCTCCTACTTCCTCATCACCGCCGACTTCATCCAGTGGGCGCGCGACCACAACATTCCCGTCGGTCCCGGCCGTGGATCAGCCGCTGGTTCGCTGGTGGCCTACTCGATGGGCATCACCGACATCTGCCCGCTGAAGTTCGGCCTGCTGTTCGAGCGATTCCTCAATCCCGAACGTGTCAGCCCACCGGACGTCGACATCGACTTCTGCCAGTCGCGCCGCCCGGAGGTCATCGAGTATGTCCGCCGCAAGTACGGCGAACGTAGTGTTTCCCACATCATCACCTACGGCACCATGGGCGCGAAGAGCGTCATCCGCGACGTGTCGCGCGTGATGGGCGTCTCGTATGGCGAGGCCGATCGCATCGCGAAGATGATCGAGGCCAAGCCCGGCATTTCGCTGAAAGGCGAATGGGAAGCGAAGCCCGAGCTCAAGGAACTCATCGAAAGCTCGACCACCTACCAGGAACTCTGGGACTACGCGCTGAAGCTCGAAGGCCTGGTTCGAAACGTCGGCGTCCACGCGGCCGGCGTGGTGATCGGCGACCGCTCGCTCGACGAGCACGTCCCGCTCACCCGCGCCAGTGAAGGCGAAGTCGTGACCCAGTATGACATGGGCGCGATCACCGAAGTCGGCCTGCTGAAGATGGACTTCCTCGGCCTGAAGAACCTCACCGTCATCCAGGATGCGGTGGAGCACATCCGCGTCCATTCGCCGAAGTTCGACATCACCAAGGTCCCGCTCGACGATCAACCGACCTTCGACCTCCTGAACCGCGGCGAGACGATGGGCGTGTTCCAGCTTGAATCCGGCGGCATGGTCGAGACTTGTCGCAAGTACCAGATCGAGAAGATCGACGACATCATCGACCTTCTCGCCCTCTATCGGCCCGGTGCCATGCAGTTCATCGACCAGATGATCGAGGTGAAGAAGGGCCGAAAGAAGGCGACCTACGAGCACCCGCTTCTGGAAAAGG
The DNA here is from genome assembly GCA_027487355.1 of Verrucomicrobiaceae bacterium. Lineage (GTDB taxonomy): Bacteria > Verrucomicrobiota > Verrucomicrobiia > Verrucomicrobiales > Akkermansiaceae > Luteolibacter. The sequence goes on along the minus strand of JAIYDT010000338.1, from coordinate 682 downwards.
TCTGCGGCAACACCTACGGGGTCATGATCTATCAGGAGCAGGTTCAGAACGCCGCCAAGCTCCTCGCCGGCTACACCCTCGGTGGTGCCGACCTTCTGCGCCGCGCGATGGGCAAGAAGGACCCGAAGAAGATGGCCGAGGAGCGATCGAAGTTCGTTTCCGGCGCGGAAAAGACCAACGGCATCGGCGAAAAGCTCGCCAACCAGATCTTCGAGAAGATCGAGATGTTCGCGGGTTACGGCTTCAACAAGTCGCACTCCGCCTGCTACGGCCACATCTCGTATTGGACCGCTTATTTGAAGGCGAACCACCCGGTCGAGTTCATGGCCGGACTGCTTTCCAACGAAATCCACAACACCGACAAGATTGGCGTCTTCGTGGCCGAGTGTCATCGGATGGGCCTCGAAATCCTCCCGCCCGATCTCAACGCCTCGCGCCTCCGCTTCGCCCCGGAAAAAACTCCGTCCGGCAGCATGGGCATCCGCTATGGCCTCGCGGCGATCAAGAACGTCGGCGAAGGTGCGATGGCCACCGCGCTCGAAGACCGGAAGAACAACGGCCGTTTCCTCTCACTTGAGGATTTCTCCACCCGTCTCGACTCGAAGGCCGTCAACAAGCGCATCCTGGAAAACCTCGTGAAAGCCGGGGCGCTCGACTGGACCGGAGAAACCCGCGCCGGGAT
>JAIYDT010000079.1 GCA_027487355.1 Verrucomicrobiaceae bacterium | reverse complement strand
TTTGGAGTTATTTTGAGCGTTCTCGTCCATGAGTCTTCCAGCAACGTCTAGCTCATCCACGGCGGGGAGGGAAGTTCAATTCAAACAGGAGCGTTACCCGCCGTTGCATGGAGTGACTTGTTGGGCATCTTGATTCGGGGTGTCAAAATGCGGGTTGAGCCGACGCTTCCGGCGTTGCCATAGAATCACCGCCGCTGACCATACCGCCAAATAGACAGGCACTATAAGCCAATAGTCGATGCTGATTGTGAAACTATCAGCCGATGGAGTTCCCCATTCGAACTTAATGGGACCGCGCTCGTTGGCAGCCCAAGAATGACGTTTGGACTCAAAAGGGAAGCTTGAGTGGGTGATGCCGGTCCGCCGGGAAATATTGAAAAGTCCGGCATACGGCCTTCCGGCCCAAAGTTCAACGCGATGGAAATTCTCACTGATCCCGAAACCCTGATAGAAGTTGCCTGGTGCAATCCAACGGGCGCCGAAGTATCTGCCCTCGCCTGAGAGAATTGGCGACACCCAAGCCCAGATCAGAAAAGCACAGCCTGAAAAGCCGAGCCAAAACAATCGAGAGCGATACCAAGAACGGTGCATGCTTTGAACGTTGCAAGATGATTCCTTATCTAACCCAACGATGAGCACGTGCACCACTGCCAGCGGCGGCGCGCGTCGATCACGGGGTTAGGGTTGTAGTCAGGTAAAATCATCGAAACTGAACGGCTGATAGTGGTTGCACGATGCGGCTTGTTGACCATCTTTTATCTTTTGATGTCGGATACAAGATGGATGTCGCGTCCAGCAACGAAAACTCGAAATTGCGGAGTCCCCATGATGCTCTCTGGCAAATCGTTCCTGATTGGAGTTGCTCCGCGCTGCTCAACCTCCCTCTCAAATGCCTTTGCTTCGAGTTCGGATGGTAAAACTCCGATCAGGTGCCAATTAGGCTGCTTCCGCATATGATCGAGGAAGAACTCACATGCTTCCGACTCTGATGTTGTCGTGAAAATGGGATCAGCATCCCATCCACGCTCCGTGTAGAAGACTCGCCACTGCCTTCCGTCGTTCATCAGGCAGAATACATCTGATCCCCGGGATTCGATTGCGTAATTCGATGCCGCGCAGCCTTCCTCATCCAGTCTCTTCTGTAGCTCCGGTATGCGCATGAATTTCTTGGTCAACAGTATTTATTCGTAGGATCTAGCTGCTTGATATCGCTTCAGTCCCGCCTGACCTCAGGATGGCTGGAATCCTTGATTTCACAACGATTTTCTTGGGGCAAGGTGGTGATATCAGGGCCTTCGGGGGCGGTCCACGCCGACGACCTGCCGGGGCTGATATCAGGAAGAATTGCGGATTGGAGGACTGGGGACCGGTCCTCACGGATTGACATCTGATGGGGAGTGCCGGTTTGCGATGATTCTTTTCCTACCCATCGGATGGAATCCCGATGGGGTTCGGATTCGTTTCCTCCGCCACCCAAGGCAGCCCGGATCCAGTCAAGTCCGGGCAATGATGCGCAATTCCTCTCAAGAGCTCGTTCCCGAATCTCGCTTGCTTCAGTCTCCAAATCCCTTGCCAGCGGGCTGGCGGCAGTGGGACCGCACGCAGTCCATGGGACGTCGAAAGTGAGGCCATGAGGGGGAAGCCCTCGCGGATTCACAGTCAGCTCTTTATCTTCCCCGCTTCAGCACAAGGCACGTGGGGCCGACGGGCGGCTGAGCGGAGCACTCCAGGCCTGATGGCCCATCGCACCCAGCCGTATCACCACCGATCCGCGAGACGGGCCCTGATGCGCTGGAGAAGTTTTTCCAGATGTGGCATGGGCACTCCGGCCTCTTTCGCGCGGCGGAGCGGTTCTTCCCAGATCGGGCCGATCTCGACCTCGCGGCCTTCGACGTAGTCGATCATGCTGGAAGGCCGGTAGGGGCCCATGGGTCGGGTCCGCTCGATGTTGAAGTCGATCAGCTCCTCACTGAGCGACAGCCCGATCGCCCTCGCCGCCGTGACGATCTCCTGCATCAGGCAGCGGATCTCCGTCTCGATCTCCGGTGAACGTAGTAGTTCGTCGGTGGTCACGCCGCCCTCGGCGATGGAGAGACCGTTGAAGGGCACGTTCCAGACCAGCTTGGTCCATTGGGCTTCCGCGAGTGGTTCCCCAAGCTCCGCCGGGATCCCTGCCGCCTTGAAGCGAGCGACCACTTCCTGCGCCCGCCCCCTTTCATCCGGAGAAAACTCCCCCACCGAGATCCGTCCGCCGGCCGTGTGGCTGACGAATCCGGGAGCCAGTCGGTTGAGGCAGACGAAGCAAAGTGCCCCTAGCACCCGCTCCGGACCGGTGATGGCGGCGATGGCCTCGCAGTTGCCAAGACCATTCTGAAGCGTGAGCAACTGGGTGCCCGCATGCAACAAGGGCAGAAGCACCTCGCGCAGGTGGCCGTTCGCGGTCGCTTTCCAGGACACGATGACCAGATCGACCGGGCCAATCTCCTCCGCGCTGCGATAGCCCTTCACTTCGGGCAGGGTGAAGTCGCCATGAACACTCGTGCAGCGGATGCCGTTGAGTTTCACCTCGTCGAAATCCGATCTGAGCAGGAACCGCACATCTTCACCGGCCTGGGCAAGTCGCCCGCCATAGTAGAGCCCGATCGCGCCGGAACCGACGACGGCCACCGATTGAAAAGTCCAGCTCACAGTCCCCGGAATTCGGTCGCGAGCCTCTTCGCAGTGGCGACCGTGTTGCGATGAAGTTTGGCGGTGAACTCAGCCTGGCGGTTGTAACCGCCGCCATAGAGCACGGCCACCGGGATGCGGTTCTTGAGGAAGGCGCGGAGCAGGACCTCATCGCGACGCTGGAGATCCCTCACGGAAAGATGCATCTGCCCGAAGCGGTCGTTGCGATGGTTGTCCGCCCCAGCGATCCAGATCACAAGGTCAGGCGCGAAGGTGTCGAGTGCACCCGCGAGGGAGATGAAAAGTTGTTTCAGATACATCTCCCCTTCCACAAAGCGCACGGTCTCGACGTCCATCGAGCCCTCGACCTTCTTCGTCGGATAATTCCGTCCGACGTGGATCGAGTAGGTGAACACCCGCGGATCATTCGCGAGGATGGCGTTGGTGCCGTTTCCCTGGTGAGCGTCGGTGTCCACCACCATGATCTTGATGTTCGGCTGCTTGTCCTGGAGATCGCGGATGGCGATGGCGACGTCATTGAACACGCAGTAGCCCTCGCCGTGTTCGCTGAAGGCATGATGGGTGCCGCCCGCGAGGCAGACGCCGATGCCCTCGGCGAGTGCCGCGAAACAGGCCTGTCGGGTGGCTTCGACCTCGACCGCGCTGCGCGTGAAGAGCTTTGGTCCGACCGGCAACCCGAGCACCATCTGCTCCTTCCGGCCCAGCGTGGCGGATTCGATCTTCGAGATGTAGTCACTCTCGTGTGCCAGCTTCAACAGGTGGAAATCCGCCACGGTGCTGACGTCGATGATTTCCTCGGGCCGAAGGATGCCGCCGTCGAGGAGCATGTCCTTTGAAACACGGAACTTGTCCATCGGGAACGGGTGTCCGGCGGGCAGTTCGAGTTCGAAGTCCTGGGAATAGAAGCAGCGCATCAGCGGCGAAAGCCAATAGCGGAAAGCCCGGAAAGCCAATGGAAATCTGGGATGCTTCCCTTTCAAGGGGCTCAGGAAATCAGGATCGGATGAACCGGCGGGATTGGCTTGATGGAGGCTGAGGGAAAGTCTGTTTACCGAACCCGGGGGCTCGGACTGTTAGGCTGGTCCATCGGCGGTGCGGGCAAACTTCAAACCGCAGCGCTTCACCTTCAAAGCGGACGGAGATCCCGAAATTTCATCCTTTTCGGATTCGCTTTGGCGGGAGGTCTGCGATAGATGAAGGCTGACATGGCGAGCATTTCAGAGGAAAACCGCGATCACTGGATCGGTTTGGCCAAGCGGACGGCGAAGAGGATCAACGTCGCGTGGTGGCTGGAACGGCTGTCGGCTCCGCTGGTCATTCTTTCAACTGCCGGTGCCTGCGTGCTGTTGATGCTGCGGCGAGATTCGCCGGACACGCCGCTGTGGCAATACGCGGTTGGCGTCGGCATCGCGCTGGGAGTTCTGGCGCTCGGGGCCTGGCTGGCGGCGAAGCGGAAGTTTGAGACGCCCGAGCAATCGCTGGTGCGGATCGAGGCGACCATGAAGCTGCGCAACTCGCTATCGGCCGCCAGGGCCGGAGTGACCGCCTGGCCGGATCCTCAGATGAACGTGGAATCGGGAGTCCGTTGGAACTGGCCACGGTTGCTGGTGCCGACGCTCGGAGCGATCCTGCTTTTGAGCGCCGGGCTGTTCGTTCCAGTTTCGGCCCTGCCGGTGGCGAAGAAGGATAGCCCGGAGGAGCCGCAGGCCTGGAAGAAGATCGAGTCGGACCTGGACCAACTGGCGAAGGACGCCGTGATCGATGAGGCCTACATTGAGGACATGAAAAAGAAGGTGGAGGAACTGCGTGCCCAGAAGGAGGAGGACTGGTTCAGCCATTCCTCTCTGGAGGCCAGTGACTCGCTGAAAAAGGAGCATCAGGCGGAACTCAAGCGGATGGAGCGGGAGCTGGAGCGGGCGGACAAGGCGATGGGCAATCTCCAAAAGGCCGCTGGCGGTGGTGAAGGTGATCCGGCGAAGATGGCCAATGAATTCGAGCAGGCGCTGCAGGGACTTCAGAATGGCGCGATGAAACCGAATCCGGACCTCCTCAATCAGCTCAAGTCCCTCGATCCAAAGAACCTCGGGCAAATCACCCCGGAGCAGATGCAGCAGCTCAAGGAGAACCTCGGCAAGGCCAACGAGGCGATGAAGGGCATGCAGGGCCAGGGCGAAGGTCAGGGAGATTGGGAGGACCAGCTCCAGGCGGATGGCGACGGTCAGGGAGACAAGCCAGGTCAAGGTCAAGGCAGCGGCGACGGGGAGGGCGAAGGCCAGGATGGAGAAGGAGCCGGAAAAGGCGGAGTCGGTCGCGGTCCGGGTCATGCTCCCGGAGTCCTCGGCAAGGAAGCCAACAAGACCGAAACCGGTGCACTCACGGGACTCGATGCGAAGGACCTTTCCCGCGCCACTCCCGGAGATCTGTTGCAGCTCCAGGACGGCGAGCATCAGATCGACAAGTCCCCCAGCAAGGCCTCGAACGGCGGCGGCACCCAGGCCACCGGCCAGGGCGGCGA
>JAIYDT010000013.1 GCA_027487355.1 Verrucomicrobiaceae bacterium | reverse complement strand
TTCGGCCACAGCCCGGCCATCGCCTTCGGGGCCGCCGTGGTCTATGGCATCGGCTTCGGGCTCTTCGATGCCAACAACATGCCGGTCCTCTGCCAGTTCGTGCCCGCCCGGCTGCGCGCGGCGGCCTACGGCTTCATGAATCTCATCGGCGTCTCCGCCGGCGCGCTTTCCACCGAGGTCATCGGCTCGCTCGACAAGTCCGGCAAGCTCGCCCAGGGCATCGGCTGGCTCGCCGTTCCCGTCGTCCTCGCCGTCGCCCTCGTGCTGATGCTCCGTCCTACCTCCCTCAACCGACTCGATCCATGAAACTCCACGAACTCGTCGCCGCCACCCATTCGCCCTTCCATGCCGACGGCACGATCGCTCCTGAAGTCGTCGCCACCCAGGCCGCCTTCCTCGCCGCGAACGGCATCCGCACGATCTTCATGACCGGCTCGACCGGTGAGTCGCACTCGGTCACGACCGCCGAAAAGCTCGCGCTTTATGACGCCTGGGCCATCGCCGGGAAAGCCAGCGGCCTGAAGGTGATCGCCCACGTCGGCAGCAACTGCCTCGAGGACTCGAAGACCCTCGCCCGCCGCGCCGGAGAACTCGGCTTCCATGCGATCAGCGCGCTCGCGCCCTCCTACTTCAAGCCCGCCAACCTTTCCGCGCTGATCGACACCTGCGCCGCCATCGCCGCCGAGGCCCCCTCGCTGCCCTTCTACTACTACGACATCCCCGTCCTCACCGGCGTGTCGTTTCCGATGGAGAAATTTCTAACAGAAGCGCCCTCCCGCATCCCGAACCTCGCCGGCATCAAGTTCACCAACCCCGACCTCGTTTCCTACCGCCGCAGCCTCGACGTCGCGGGCAACCGCCTCGACCTGCCCTGGGGCGTGGATGAAATGCTCGTCGCCGCCCTCGCCACTGGCGCGCGCGGCGGTGTCGGCTCGACCTACAACTGGGCTCCGAAACTCTATCTCGATCTCATCGACGCCTTCGAGCGCGGCGACCTCGACGAGGCCCGACGCCTGCAATCGGTCTCCATCGCCATGATCGATGCCATCGCCGCCACCGGTTTCCTCGGCACCGCCAAGGCCCTGATGGCCCGCCTCGGCGTTCCGGTCGGCCCGGCCCGTCTGCCGCTTGGAAATCCCAGCGAGACGCAGGTCGACGCGCTGATGATCCGTCTCGGCGAGCTTGGATTCGCCGAGTGGGGTGCGAAGCCGCTCCAGCAGCCAGCCCTCGCCACCGCCTGATCATGCTCGCTGAGTTCTATCGCAAGCAGCTCTTCGACGACTGCCTGCCGTTCTGGTTTCCGCGTGCGGTCGATGAGGTCCACGGCGGCTTCCTGCATTGCCTCGATCGCGATGGCTCGGTGGTCGATGACGACAAGTCGGTCTGGGCGCAGGGCCGGATGAGCTGGATGCTGCTGACCCTTTTCCAGGAACACGAGGCCCGACCCGAATGGCTCGCCTGGGCGGAGAGCGGGCTGCGTTTCCTGGAGGAAAAATGCGTCGATCCGACCGACGGACGGATGTTCTTCCACGTCGCGCGCGATGGCACCCCGATCCGCAAGCGCCGCTACGCCTACAGCGAGAGTTTTGCCGCCATCGCCCACGCGGCCCATGCCGGAGCCACGGGAAATGCCCGCTCCGCCGAGCGCGCGCGGCATTGGTTCGACCGCTTCACCGACTGGAATTTCACCCCGGGAAACATCCCGCCGAAGTTCACCGGCGCGCGACCCATGGAGGGCATCGGCACCCGCATGATCACCCTCGTCACCGCCCAGGAACTGCGCAAGCACCTCGGCGAAGACCCGCAGATCACCGCATGGATCGACCGCTGTCTCGACGACATCCTCCGCCTCTTCGTGAAGCCGGAGCTCAAGGTCGTCATGGAAGCCGTCGCGCCCGATGGTTCGATCGTCGATCACTTCGACGGCCGTATACTCAATCCCGGCCACGCCATCGAGGCCGCCTGGTTCATCCTTGAGGAGGCGAACCACCGCCAGGACGAGTCCCTGAAAAAGCTCGGCTGCGACATGCTCGACTGGATGTGGGCCCGCGGCTGGGACCACGAGTTAGGCGGGCTGTTTTACTTCCGCGATGTCTTCGACAAGCCGGTGCAGGAATACTGGCACGACATGAAATTCTGGTGGCCCCACGACGAGGCCCTCATCGCCACCCTCATGGCCCACCGCATGACCGGCGAGCCCCGCTACCTCGACTGGCACGAGCAGTGCCGGAAGTGGTCCTTCGAAAAATTCGCCGACCCCGATCACGGCGAATGGTTCGGCTACCTCCGCCGCGACGGCACCCCCACCAACACCCTCAAGGGCTCCCTCTGGAAATCCTTCTTCCATCATCCACGAGCCCTGTGGAGATGCCATCAGCTGGCGAAAGACTGAGGGGCCGGTGGTCAGGGGCTAGGGGTCAGGCAGAGGAGTTGAGAGGGAAGACCTCTTCAAATCAAACATCCACAATCGTCATTCCTCAATCGTCAATCGAATCGACCGTGCCCATCCGGATGGATTGATGACTGACGATTGTTGATTTCGGATTTTTGATTGGCCGGCGAAAGGACAAGCCGTTTCACCACCCGATCCGGGTCAGACCGGTGACATGGTCGAAATGGGCATCGCGGCTGATGACCGGCAGTTTGTGTTGGCGGGCGATGGCGGCGATCCACAGATCATTCATCGGAATGGGCGTGCCAGCCGACGTGAGTTGAAGCCGGATCTCCGCATAGTGGCGGGTGGTGGTTTCATCTGCCGCCAGGACCGTGGTGGTGGCGAGCGCATCCTCCAACCATGCCGACATTTTTTCCCGGAACCGGGATTTCAGAATGCCAAAGCGGAATTCCGCCAGCGCCGGAACCGGCACACACAGGCGGTCCGCCTGCTCGATGTGCCGGATGAAGGACGGTTCATTGAGCCACCAGGCGGAAAGCCCGTTGGTATCAACGATCATTTCCACTCCTCCTCTTCGATCTGCCCGAAGTTTTCATCCACGATTTGCTCGATTCGCCTGAGTTCCGCCACCATCTCTGGGTCATTGGCGGCGATCCCTGCGAACTTCATCCACGGCTTCTCCGCATGAGTCGGCCGCTTGGCCAGCTTGTCCTGCAGCGCCTCGGTGACGTAGTCCTTGAGACGCATGCCCTGCCGTGCAGCAGTGGCTTTCACCTCGCGGAACAGGGGGTCAGGTAGTTCAATGGTCGTGCGCACAAAAGCACATTCCCATTTTTTCATGATCCTGCAAGCACCGAAAGAAAGGGACCAGGAACCAGGGGTCAGGGGTCAGGGGTCAGGGGTCAGGGGTCAGGGGTCAGGGGTCAGGGGTCAGGGGTCAGGGGTCAGGGGTCAGGGGTCAGGGGTCAGG
>JAIYDT010000615.1 GCA_027487355.1 Verrucomicrobiaceae bacterium | reverse complement strand
GTGGCCTTGTTGGCGGACGCGCGGAAGCGGTCGATGAAACGCTGGATCTCCGAGATCTCGCGCTGCTGGGCGGTGTACTGCTTGAGCTGGATTTCCTTCCGGACGACCGACTCGCGTTCGTAGTAGGAAAAGTTTCCGGCATACTCCTCGGCGCGGCCATGATGGAAGGCGATGGTGCGGGTGCAGAGCGTATCCAACAGTCCACGATCGTGGGAAATGAGCAGGATCGCGCCCGGGTAGCTCTTGAGGTACTCCTCGACCCAGATCTGCGTGCCGATGTCGAGGTGGTTGGTCGGTTCGTCGAGCAGCAGGGCGGCGGGCTCCTGGAGGAAGAGCTTGGCCATGGCGATGCGCATCTGCCAGCCACCGGAGAACTCGCCGCAGTCACGGGTGAAATCGGATTTCCGGAAACCGAGGCCTTGGAGGACGCTTTCGATTTTCGGCTTCATGCGGTCGGGATCGACGTCGTCCAACAGCAGCTCCAGTTCGCCGATTTCCTCCAGCAGGTCCCCATATGGAGATGAACGCGGGTCGAGCTTTTCCAGCTCATCGGAAAGGCGCTCGATCTTTTCACGCAGGGCGATGGTTTCCCCGAACGCGGACTCAGTTTCGTCCCACAGCGTGACGCCCTTCACGTGGATGCCTTCCTGCGGCAGGTAGCCGATGCGGGTGCCCTTCGGCATGTGGATCTTGCCGTCGCTGGCCTGGATGATGCCGGCGATGCACTTCATCAGCGTGGATTTCCCCGCACCGTTGTGGCCGGCGAAGGCGATGCGCTCCTTGGCCTGGACCGTGAAGGAGAGGTCGCTGAACAGAACGCGGGCGCCGTATTCAACGCGAAGTGACTGGATCGAAAGCATGAGCGGGCGGCAAGGTCTCCGGGTGGCCCGGTTCGGTCAATCGGGAAGCGTGTGAAATGCCGATTGTCGGAAAAACGTCGCTCAGAGGAGAACTTCGATGCCCCGCAGCCGGACGGCTTCGAGAAAGGTGGGGTCGGCCGCGGGATCGGTGACGAGGCAGCTGACCTGAGAGAGCTCGGCGAAGAAGAAGGAGGATTTCTGGGCGAGCTTGCTGTGGTCGGCCAGGACGATGACGTTTTCGGCGTGGTCGATGACCCGCTCCTTGAAGACCGCCTGGCGGGAGTTGGTTTCGCTGACGCCGCGTTCGAGGTCGATAGCGCTGCCGGAAAAGAACATGCGGTGGATGTTGAAACGCTTCAGCGAGGTCTCCGCCAGCAGGCCGATGTAGGAACGCGAGCGGGGATCGTAGAGGCCGCCGGTGCAGATCAGGTCGAGGTTGGGGCGGCCTTCCAGCGCGGTGAAGACGTTCAGGGCGTTGGTGAGAATGGTCAGCGGCACTTCGGGGAGGAACTCGGTCAGCGTCAGGGCAGTCGAGCTGGCATCGAGGAAAATGGTCTCGTTCGCCTGAATCATTCCGGCGGCCAGGCGGGCGATGGCCTGCTTTTCCTCGCGACGAATGCCCTGGCGCTCGGTGAACGGCAGTTCCTCACGACTGCGGTTCGGCCGACGGGCCCCGCCGTGGATGCGGATCAGCTCGCCGCGTTTTTCCAGGATCTCGAAGTCCTTGCGCACGGTCTCGTCCGTCACCCCGAGCTCGGCAGAGGTCTCAGTGGTGCGCAGGGAGCCTGAAATCCGGAGCAGCTCCAGAATCCGGCGGTGACGATCGATGGCGAGCATGGGTTGGCTTTTTCTTTGTTTGGTTGGGAAAATTTGGTTTTTCGATTGACCTGTCAATCCAATCCGGCGACATCACCCCCAACCCATGACGACCTCTTCAGTCGAATCGACCCCACTCGATCGGATGCTGGCGCTTTCCCACCAGCTCGGTGAGGAACCCCGCAAGCTCGCGATCCTTGGCGAGGGCAACACCTCCGCCCGCAGCACCGACGAGACCTTTCTGGTGAAGGCCAGTGGCTCGAACCTCGCGACTCTTTCGCCAACCGGCGTCACCGAGTGCCGCTTTTCCGACCTCGCCGCGCTGCTGAAGCAGAAAAAGCTCAGCGATCAGGAAATCGACGACGCCCTGCTCGCGGCCCGCGTCGACCCCAATGCGAAGAAGCCCTCGGTCGAGGCCGTGTTTCATGCCTTCCTGCTGACCCTCCCCGGCGTCAACTTCGTCGGCCACACCCATCCGGTCACCGTGAACCAGATCCTGTGCAGCAAGTTCGGCAGCACCTTCGCCAAGCGTCGCACTTTCCCGGATGAAATCGTCTGCTGCGGCGTCGAGAGCGTGTTCGTGCCCTACACCGACCCCGGCCTCAAGCTTGCCCAGGCGATCCAGAAGGGTGTCGTCGAATACATCGACCGCCTTTCCCGCGCGCCCCGCGTGATCCTCCTGGAAAACCACGGCTTCATCGCCCTCGGAGCCACCCCGGAGGCCGTCCTCGCCGCCACCCTGATGGGCGCGAAGGCCGCTGAAATCTTCGTGGGAGCCGCCGCCATCGGAGGCACCCCACAGTTCCTCACCGCCAAGCAGGTCGAACGCATCGCCGGCCGCCCCGACGAACATTACCGCCAAAAGGCCCTCGGGCTCTGAGGAACATCGAACATCGAACATCGAACATCGAATTCTCAAATAATAACTTCTAACAGATAACCTCTAACTCCACCAACCAAATGCCAAACTACCAATACGTCAACTACCTCTGGGACGACGCCAAGGCGGCCTCGCTGCCGAATGCCGTCGAGCGCCTTGCTTATCGCTCCAACCTCCTCGGCAGCGACCAGCGCATCACCAACACCGGCGGTGGCAACACCTCCTCGAAGGCCTCTGAAAAGGACCCGCTCACCGGCCAGCAGGTCGAGGTGCTCTGGGTCAAGGGCTCCGGCGGCGACCTCCGCACCAGCACCCGTGAGAACTTCTCTTCGCTCTATCAGCAGAAGCTCATCGACCTCCAGAGCCTCTACGCCGGTCGCGCCGACAAGGGCCTGAAGTCGCCTGCCGAGGATGAAATGGTCGGCATGTACACCCACGCCACCTTCAACCTCAACCCGCGCGCGTCCTCGATCGACACCCCGCTGCACAGCTTCATCCCGGCGAAGTTCGTCGACCACATGCACCCGAACGCGATCATCGCGATCGCCGCTTCGAAGAACTGCGAGGCCCTCACGCAGGAAATCTTCGCTGGCGAAATGGCCTACGTGCCATGGATGCGCCCGGGCTTCGAGCTCGGCCTCGCGATGCAGGAAATCGTCGCCAAGAACCCGTCGGTGAAGTCGATCATGATGGGCCAGCACGGCTTCATCTCGTGGGACAACGATGAGAAGGCCTGCTACACCTACACGCTCGATTGCATCGAGAAGGCCGCCGCTTTCATCGAGGCCAAGTATGCCGCCAAGGGTGGTGACGCCGCCGCTTTCGGTGGCGCGAAATACTCGACCCTCACTCCCGAACAGCGTCGCGAGACCCTCGTCAGCATCCTTCCCTGGCTGCGCGGACAGGTTTCCCAGCAGAAGCGCTTCATCGGCACCGTGCAGGACGACGAGAAGATCCTGCGCTTCGTGAACTCGAAGGACGCCGCCCGCCTCGCCGAGCTCGGCACCTCCTGCCCGGACCATTTCCTCCGCACCAAGATCAAGCCGCTCTACGTCGACTGGAATCCGCAGGCCGAGGATGCCGCTGCCCTCAAGGCCAAGCTCGCTGCCGGACTCGAGCAGTATCGCAAGGACTACGCCGCGTATCACGAGAAGTGCAAGCACGCCAACTCGCCTGCGATGCGCGACCCGAACCCGACCGTCGTGCTCATCCCCGGCATCGGCATGATCGCCTGGGGCAAGGACAAGTCCGAGTCCCGCGTCACCGCCGAGTTCTACAACTGCGCCGTCGAAGTCATGCGCGG
>JAIYDT010000304.1 GCA_027487355.1 Verrucomicrobiaceae bacterium | reverse complement strand
CCGATGGCGTGGATGGAAAGAGGGGGATCAAGAAGCAGAGAGCCGGAAAGTGCAAAAAGCGGCGAATGAGCAGTCCGCCAGCGATCAAGCGAGGTTCTCACGAAACGTCTAACACTTGAGTTTCGGGACTGGTACCCCCAACATGACCCCCAACAGGCGATGCTCCTCACGCCGACTCGGGGCGATGTGTGAGTCATGTTGGTCTGGAACGCCAATGAACCTCTCCAGCGATTTCCATCCGGAAAGCTGCAACTCAGTGATGAGTTCGGCAGGTCGCTCAGGCACAAGGCGATCCAAACAGGTGCAACCGGATTGTACAAGTGACATTCCCGTCACATAGAGGGCAGCTAGGAGATCGGAATCATTCTAAGAACACAACTGGCATTCTGCCCACGAGGCCGGACATCGCCCCCCGCCCATTGGGCCCGCTTCTACGATCTCAAAACCGGCAAGCCCTTCTTCTGCGACCGCGACGGCCTCCCAAAACCCAAGCTCGCCGACATCGGCCCCGAACGCCGCTACGGCTGCCCCTGGCACGGAAACTATGCCGCCGCACTGTTAGAAAAAGACAACCCCGCGTGGAAGGAGCAGGTGAGGTGATGGCCGCTAAAGGGGCGCGGGCAGGGCTAACGACGCGGGCATAGATTGGAACCAGGGAACGCAGAAGCAAGTGGTGCCCCGAGGGTTCAGTTTAGAGTTGCGCCGGAAACTTCATCACTCCTTGGCTGGTTTCTTCACTCGCTTAAAGACGCTAGGGGCGCTGAAGAGATTTGGATCATCCTTGTGCTCCAAGAAGGCCGATTTCAATGCCTCAGAGCCCGCGTCTAAGCTGACCCCTAGGACGTCAAGATCGAGAGTTTCAATACTCATGGTATCACCTTTAACTGTGACCTTAATCAACATGTAATCACGATCTTCCACTTTAACTGGGCCTGTGTCGGTCCCGATTACCTGTGCTTGAATGAATGCTCCACCTCCCAGTTCAATACAATAAGCCCGGAAAAATACAGAGCCTTCTTGACCTTCCTTATTTCGCGATGACATTTGGACCTGATATTCATTTGCTGAGTGCTGGAGAAGCAGTATCGGTGTCGCTTCGGTCTTGCCAGCTACTCCTTCAACCTCACTTTCCCACCGTCCCAATAATTTTTCATCCACCGGAATTTTTGCAACAGGCTCAAATGGGGAATCAAGAAGGCAGGAATTGAGCATGCATGTCGAGCCGATCACCATCAATAAATTTCGAAAACTAGAAATAGACATGTTCGAGACTGTGATCTTTTGGCCGCGATACCGCAAGATTTTTCTCTATTAGTATCGGACCTAGCAAGCGCAAAAGATCAGTAGCAAATGGAGGTCGGCCTGCGCGTGGCTTGAACAAGCGTCAGAATCAGCGAGAAATCCGAGCTCTTCAAGCATCTTCGCTGTTCATTGAATTCAACGGCAGCATCACGGGTGTCCGGTTGAATCGAATTTGAGAGTTTAGAATGCTTTCCTGATGAGAGGCTTAGGTTTGGAAATCGATGTGACGGATTTGAATCCCGGAGCGTCAGCTTGCAGGATGTGCGGCCATGAACTCCGGTCGCTTCGTTCTCTCCCAAGTCATCGACTTGGTTCACCGCCAGACGCTCGAACGCATTGTGAAGCGTTTCGAACCCACGTCTTCTGTCCGCCATTTTGGGTTCCGACAGCAGTTCATCTGCATGGTCTTTGCCCAGCTTACCTGGCGCGATGGGCTGCGGGACATTGCCACTTGTCTGAACTCGAAGCCCTCGACGTTGCACCATCTTGGCTTCACCGGACCGGTTGCGAAGCCCACTCTCGCCGACGCCAACGAAAGCCGGGACAGGAGGATCTGGGAGGATCTCGCCAAACACCTGATGCGCAAGGCCAGGCCGCTCTACGCCGGAGAGGATCTGGGTCTGGATCTCGAAAAAGCGATCTACGCGTTGGATTCCACGACCATCGATCTGACGCTCACCCTTTTCCTATGGGCAGACTTCCGTCAGACCAAGGCGGGTATCAAGATGCACACCCAGATCGACCTGCGCGGACCCATCCCTACCTGCATCGATATCACCGGAGCACGTCAGCACGACGTGGGTTGGCTCGATGGCCTGAGCTTCGAACCGGGTGCATTTTACCTGATGGATCGGGGCTACATGGACTTCGTGCGATTGGCGCTCATCGCACGGGCGGGTGCGTTCTTCGTCACTCGGGCCAAGTCGAACCTTCAGTTCACGCGCCATTATTCGATGTCGGTGGAGCGACTCAAAGGTCTGCGCAGCGATCATGTCGGAAAGCCAACTCTCGAAAAGTCCCGCAAGGCCTTCCCGATGCTGTTGCCAAGGGTGAGATACATCGATCTGGAGACCGGCAAGGAGTTCGTCTCCCTGACCAACAACCTCGAGATCCCGGCACCCACCGTGGCGCTGCTTTACAAGCTGCGCTGGCGCATCGAGCTGTTCTTTCGCTGGATCAAAGGCCATCTGCGGATCAAGCACTACTATGGAACGAGTCCAAACGCGGTGAAGACCCAGATATGGACCGCAATCTGCACCTATCTGATGATCGCCATCCTCAACAAGCAGCTCAGGCTGCCGGGAACGCTCCACAGAACTTTGCAGGTTTTGAGCGTTCATCCGTTCGAGAAAGTGCCTCTAAATGAGCTACTTGCGGAAACCGACCCCAGAAGTTTCATGAATCAGGATTCTAACCAGTTGGATTTGTTCTAGTTACAACCGGACGCCCGTGCGGCAGCATGAATCTCTGCTGCCTTAAAGTGGTTACAGCCGCTTGTAAACTGCTTGACCGTCACCACCCAAGTATACCATTGTCCATCTGATGAAAAGGATGCATATAATTCTAATAGGGCTTCTCTTACTTTCAGCTATCGTGATCAAGGAGGTTGTTCGTCGGCAGAACGAGTCAACCGTCAAACAAAATGCGACCCCACATCAAGGTCCCGACAAGCCCAAAGAGTTAGCGGCATCTGACTTGTACTTGATTGATTTCTCCCTCCAACCGGACGGCTCCGCAGTCGAGTGGCTGAGGGGTAACGGATTCGAATTCAAACTCGATTTCGAAAAATTGAATCCAACATTCAGAAACGGATGCCTCCAGTTGTCAACTGAGCGCCCTGTAGCTGGAGTTTGCGGCCTCACTTTTGGTGTCGAAAAGGAGATCGCAGGGGCCAAAAAAGCAAGGATCACTTGGGGCGTCGAACGACATCCAGAGGGAGCCAATTGGGAGCGTCAGGTGAACCGAATGGGGATTGGTGTCATGATTTCTTTCGGGCAAGAACGCCTTCCCAGCGGACTCCCCTTTGGAGTCATGAACGCCCCCTACTTCATCTGCCCCTTCCTTTGTAAGGACGAACCGGAGGGAAAGCTCTATACAGGGCAGTACTGGAAAGAGGGCGGACGCTACCTCAGCGTCAAACCTACACTCGGCAGCCCAATGACCATCACAGATGTCGACTTGGGCGAGCAATTTAGCAAAGCGTTCTCCGGGGTGGAAATCCCCGCGATTTCGGCGGTCGGATTTCAGATGAACACCAAAGACACCATGGGGATCGCCACCGCCTTCATAAGGAAAATCGAATTCCTCAGGGAGTGATTTTATGGGGCAAACTCGCTAGAACGATTGTGTCTCACCATCCATTTTGCGGCACTGGCTGGTCCCAGGTTCCAGCGGTCAGACTCGGCCCCAAGGGCCTCGAGGGTGCGCCGTCCAAAATGGGCCGCTGCCGCCATCAAGCGATCGCGATCCATTGTCAGTGTTTGGACGTAGGGAAGTTGCTCTGGACAGAGCGTGGCTATGTTGACGCTGTCCGGACAAGCGACTCGCCCCAAGGCGAGGTCGCGATATTCTCGGGATACCCGATAGTGGTTTTTGAAGGCCTCGAACGCCTGCTTCCGGAGTTGCGAGAAAAGCAATCGATACATCAATTTCTGCCATCCTTTTGGGGGGAGAGGAACGTAGTCTGCAGGGTGAGAAAGTAGCACTAGGATATCTGTGCAACCATCAGCGATAGCTTGGCGGAGTGGAAATGGAATTACTAGCCCACCGTCAACACAGTCCCTTCCGCCAATCTCGACCGAACGATTGTAAAACACTGGAATCGCCAGCGCTGCGTGAAGCACCTTGATGGCGTCCTCTGATTGTTTAAGATTGACTAAAAATCCCTCGCCGTTTGATCGGTCCATAACCGAAACATGAAGTCTTGTCTTGATGTCAAGAAGTCGACGGATATCGAGCGGCTTTGTCTTCAAGACTACTTCATTGATCACGTAATCAATATCTAGAACTTTCCATAATCTAGACATTTTATAAAATCTGCTATCGGTCAGATCGTCGAAGTATACTGTGATGCCCATATCCTCTTGGGCTGTCAGAAAATAACTTGCATTCATTACCGCGGCTGAAGTGGCGTAAACGTCATCAAATGTATCCGCTAGGCCAAGATGGCCCAGAGCGAGAGCGCCTCCGGCGGGAGTTGAACCCCTCATCCCACCGCCTTCGAGCACTAGCCCGATCTTCCGACCGTCGGGCAAGTTGGCTCTCATGGCACGCTGTCGAATCGCGTCAATGACAAGATTCGGACGAACTCCCGGGAGATGTTTCAGGAGAGAATACTGTTGATCTGACGATGTGCTCATGTTAAATATTTTGACCGCTATCGGTCAGTTTTGGTTTTACCCATGAATATGGCGAGGAGAAATTTGGACGCCGTGTCTCATGGTGACGATACCGAGAGCCATCCCAACGATTGCAAAGTAACCCCCGAAGATCTTGGAAAGGCCGTCACCAAACAATCCGAGAGCCCTTCCATGGCAGGTTTTCTTCCACTGTGTTCGGTGGGCTGTCTCTGGATGCATACCTCCGAGATAAATCTCGGAAATTGGTAACTCTTTCGGAGTTGAGATAACATTCGCAGAATTCATCGCAAAGAGAGAAAGGCCCGCACATACGGTGACAAGTATGGGAATCGGACGGGCGAATGGAAGTGTAACTTTTATGATGCCTACAATGACTTTCCAAAGCTGCCCGATGCCTGAGATTGCCGATTGCCGATCCAGAAACTCAGGCCATTGCCGAGAAGCCCTAAGCGCGTTGGTCATGAGCGCCAGCGCAATACCTAAGCCTGCGCTAGTCAGGGGAAAGGGGAATCCACAACGGTTGCCCAAATACAGATCGTGGAACAACACTCCAAGCGACGAGTTCTCGGAATTTTCTGCCGCCTCAAGTCTCCCCAAATCCTGTCCTTGTAACGTGAAACCTTTCGACTTCGAATTAGACCCTTCGGTCCATCCAATCTGTTCTAAGGATTGTGGCAGGTAGACTTGGGTAATGAGGAACACGCAAAGAAATCCTGAAAGAAGGCCGAACACCGCTCCAAAGGCCAGCGCTGGGAGCGGGCGGAACCGGGATACGCGGGCAAATTCCTGCCCGAATACCATCCTATACAAAGTGAGTCCGGTAACGATGCTTCCTCCCAGGATGATGCCTGCAATCGCGCTATGAAAAAGCCCCATAAAAGCACTTGGATTAGCCTGCACGCAGGAAAAGTTAAGGGCGCTTGTGAGCCATTTGATGCTTGCGGCTCCGGCAACCGCGAAAGTTGCCGCGGGGATTACTACAAAGAGAAAAACTGGGAGAGCCCTCTTCAAACGGAGTTTCCAGGAAATGACCTGGATCGAGCGTCGTAGGTTGGCTGGCAGTGCTTGGAACCATTTTTCGAATTCTGGTTGAATGGGCTGCATGTCGCTAACAGCCAGCAGGCGAGCCAAGGCAAGTTTGCCTTCCCGCGAGTATGTCGTAGGTCTTCCCGTGCTTTCCACCGTCTGAAGAACCTGATCAAAGGCAGTTACTCGCTCACGTTGGATGAGTGAAAGCGCTGCGGCTTGTCGCACCGACTCGTCCGAATCCGTGATCGCCAAGTCCACAATACGCTCTTCAAATTCGGCCGTTCGTTTCGACCCTAGCAAGGAGGCAAGGTTCCGTCTTGTGGCCGGAGTGATCGACTCAAATGCATTCTCCAAGGATCTACGCCACTGAGCGGGGAACATCGATTCGATCTTTACGGAAAAGTCCACAAGTCCACGGCCGTTTTCGAACCTTGTTGAGAAATCGTGACCAATCGACTCGTTAACGTAATCCACGGTCGTTGGTGCCAAGAGTTCCGGAGCAGTAGCCAAAAGACGGCATCCCTCATCGAGCGGCAGGCCCGGAGAAAGGAATAAACTCGGGTTGTAGCCGGACTGCCGCCAGCGCGCTTCGCTCTGCTCGACCTGCGTTCGTAGTCTCAGAAGGTCACGATTTTTCTCAAGCCATTCCGTGAGTCGCGGCCAATTTCGAAGCAGACTCTCATGTGCTAGACTCGCAACCGAATGGCCATCGCCGTCCTGGTCAGTGGTGAGAAAGCGGGCTGCAATCAACGAGCTCGTGAGCGCTTCACGTGCGTCTGTACAGCATAGATCTTCAATTCGCGCACGACGGCGTGCGGCACCACTTTCCCGCTGCGTATCGACCGTGACCAATAGAGGGAGAAGTTCCTCCAGTGCATCTCTCGGCTCTGCTTCAAGGGCATCAAATACCACTGCCAACCGCCGCCCGAGGGAGCCTTCGACTCCGCCCATCGCATCGTAAGCGGAGTACGTGAGCTGACCTAGTTTAAGGTCCCTGTGTTCATAAAGATCCGCCAGAGCGAACTGGAGAAGGGGGAGCGCGGAGGGATCACGCGCGGCATCTTCGAGAATGCGCTGATCCAAAGTACGTCCAGTCCTGGCATCCCTTTCGAAGGTAAGTCCCGAGCGTTGGGCAGGTTTTACAATCAGCTCTTGTAAGGCCGCCGTTCCCGGAGGAGTGAGATCGAAGTGACCTCGGTCGCCCTTGAGGCGCAAAAAGCACTCAGAAAGCTGTGCCAGCGGATAGAAATCGCTACGCAGCGTTGCGAGAACGCTCACAGATCCGCAATTTGAAAGCACTTCAATGGCTTCGAGAAATTGCTCCCGCTCATCTAGCGTGATTGCACGTTCAGTCCACAGCTCTTCCATTTGGTCGATCACAAGCAAGATACGCAGTGGCCCTCCTATCGTCCGATGGGCCGTTCGGAAAGCTGTCCCAAGAAGATCGGAGGCTGCCTGATGGTTCTCACGGAGCCGCGTCGTGAGCCGGTCGAGTCCACCGACCGAGTCCGCGAGTCCGGGAATCTGCTCCGAGAGGGACTGGACGAGGGAATCGATAAGTGATCGCGATCCGAGTCCGGGAATCAGCACACAGGCACGCCACTCTTTTACACCATCATCAAAGAAGCGTTGGAGCAGGTTGCCAACGACGCCGGCGCGGGCCAGCGAGGATTTCCCCGATCCGCTGGCACCGACGATGCATACGAATGCCCGGCCGGTTGCCTCCTGATCTCGCAAGCGCTGCAGCAATTCACAGGTCTCTTCATCTCTACCACAGAAAATTGGAGAGTGTTGGACATCGAAGACCTCTAGGCTCCGGTAAGGAGGGTTGCTCCAAAGCGTCGGATTCGATTCCTGGCCGAGAAGGCCGTCGAGCGTGCCACGTAAATGGACATGCAGGCGTTCAGCAAATCCAATCGGCTCCCGGTAGCTGTGGTAGGCGCGCAGATTTCTTCCCTCGCCATCCTTGAAGTTCTCTTGAATAAAACTTTTAACAAGTCTCCGCTGCTGCAGGAGATCGTCAAGTGCGTCGTCCCCCACCTTCCGTGCATCGAGAATGTTGTTGAAGCCCTCATCGTCCTTACGTGTGTAGGCGAGGATGACGGGGCATTTGCCGCCGCTTTGTTCGAAGGCTGACAGCATCAGGTCAAACTCCCGTTCGGTGCCGCTGTGATACTCAGATCCATCGCCCCGCCTAAAAGCGCTGCCCAAGGGGCTTCCCATCCTTGCCCATAGGATGAATATCGCTACGTCGATCCTCTGGCTTTGGGAGAGGACGAGTTCGATCCCTTCCTGGAAAGAGGCGGTTGCAGGTATCGCCAGGTCTTCCCAAAGCACAGGAATCAGTTCTAACTGGTCGGCGTAGCGCTTCTGCAAGGATTCGATGACCTGCTTCGCCTTGCGCCGTTCCTCTGCGACATCGCCGGGACTGCTTATGAAGATCCGAATGTTCTGCATGTTGGCTAGGAGGAGGTTTTAGGAAGAGTGCAAGGGGGATCAGGGCTCCACCAACTCCTTCACATTAAGCATGGACCACTCCGCGACCTCCTGGACGAAGTCGTTGGCGGCTTTTTCGCTGAGGTGGAGGGATTCGGAGAGACTCAAGACTTCACGACGCAAGACACAAGACGGAGAAGGCTGGGCGGAGTGGTTGCGGGTGTGGAGGCAGTTGACCTCGGCGAGGCGGCCGCTGTTGCGTTCCCGGGTGATGGGCTCCGGGCGGCCTTCGAGGATGGTGTGCATGACTGCGGAGAGGAAGATGACGGGGCGGTCCATGGGGAGGGATCGTGGGAATCAGCCTCCTGAGGAAGAAAGCTGGGAGGCGTGCCAGTCAATGATTTCGTCGATGAGGATTTCCTCGGTGCGGCGGATGGTGTCGTTAATGGTGGGGAAGGTATCGAAGGTGGGGAGAAGGTGAGCGGTTTTCTCCAGGGCGCGGACCATTTCCGGGTAGCGGGCGGCGCGGCGGGCGAAATCGAAGGTGGAGATGAAGGAGGTGCCGAGGGAGGCGGCCAGAGGCAGGAGAATGGGCAGGAAGAGCAGGAGGAGCGGGGTGAAGATGCTGTGTTTTTCCAGTTCGATGAAGGGGTCTTTGGAATCGATTAATTCCGCTGTCTTCACCAGTGCAGCGAAGGCGACGACGGGGAGGGCGAGCTGGGCGGACCAGTGGGCGACGTTCTTGAAGAGCAGGGCGGGGAGTTTGGCCTTGTCTGAGTCGGCCTTGTATTTGGCGTGCTGATTGAGGACGCGGTCTTTCACGTAGGCATCGCGGGCGGCGAGAAGGTCGGTGGGAGCGAGCGGGCCTTTTTTCTGACGTAGCAGCAGGGCGGCAGTGACGGCGAAGCGATCCCATTCGAGGCGATGGCGACTGATCTCCGGGAATAGGGGATCGAGAAATGGTGATGATGCCTCGATGCCACGGAGCACCTCGCGGGCAAAGCGGCAGAGATGCCAGGTCTCACGTTCGTGGCGGCGGTGTCCGAGCCATTCCAGAGTGAAGGCGGTGGCAACGAGGACCAACTCGACGATGGCGAAGAGGGCGAAGTAGGCCAGAAAGTGCGGGGATTCCTTTTTAAAGTAGTAGGAACACGCGGCGGCAAATGCAGCGATGAAACCCGCGGTGGCGTGGAGAGAGATGGCGCTGCCCATGCCGAAGCGGGCTTTCTTGGACTTGTTATTGGCTTGCGTGCGCAGGCAATCGACAAGCTTGGCAAAGGGATCGGCTGAGGAGGCGAGGTTACGACTCAGATGATGGTCGATTTTTCCCATGAGCACCCGGGAAGGCGCTTTGGGATCAGCGAGGAACTCAAGGTGGTGGCTGGTGGAGACATCGTGGAGGGGATCGATGCAGATGTAAGGAAGTAAAATCGCATCTGCCTGTGTTTTCAGGCGGGCCGTGCCAGCGGAAGAGTTCTTGCTGCCTGTCACATTGACGAGAAGCAGGGCGTCTGCGGCTTCGAGCATTTTCGCATTGGCGAGTGCGTATCGCTCGGTGGTCGTGCCAGCGGAATCAAGGACGCGTAGGGTGTGGCGGTGGCTGGGAGCGAGATCGAGCAGAGCACCATTGGCATGGGTGAGAGGCAGGATCCCGGAAGACGAAGGTGGCGGCGAGGGGTGTAGCTTTGTGTGGGGATGGACAGCCGCGAGGATTTGCAAGGCGGGATCTTTCCACGGGAGATGGTCTTTTTCGACGAAGCCGACTTCGAAAAAATCCTCCTCGGGAAGCGAGAGGAATATGTGAAGGGGCAGACCGAGGCGGAGGGCGGCGCGGCAGGCGATGATGTCGCTCCCCGCGGCCAGGGAGCTGATGAACTGGAGTTCGCCGCCGTTCGTTTCCACTTGGGCTTTGAGCTGAGCGAGGGCTTTCTCAATTCCCGGTGCGGCGGCAATCAGGTCCGCATTGGTGCGGCCGGGACTGTCTGCGGGACGGTGACCGGAGAAGGCGACGAGATATACGGGTTTCAGCATGCGGCGAGGAGTGAGCAGGCGGCGAGTTGTTGTTCGAACTCGGGCAGGAAATCGGGATCGCGGCTGGCGCGGTAGTCGGCGATGGGGAATGGGACGACGGGAGAGATTGACGATTGAGTTTCCGTCGCCGCTTCGCTTTGCCGGGACAAGTTGTTGATTTTCGATTTTTGAATGGAAGAACTCCGAACCTCGGTGGCGCTGCTTTCTGCTCTATCGCATAGGCCGTGGATGAGGCGGAGGGTGGGCCGCTTGTGGGAGTAGAACTTTGCAATGGCGGGAACCGGGGGCAGTGATCGAGTCTTCGAAAAAAGCGGGACATGCTGGCGACAGGAATGTCGCCGCTCCTTTTCTCCTGTGAAGTCAAGTCGGAGGACCAGGTCTGGGCATAGCGGGAGGCCGGAACGGTAGGGTGAAGATACTGCTGTGGCGCGAGGGGGCACGATGATCTGATGTCGAATAGCAGGCTGAGCAAGGATGGCGAGGTGCGAAATGAAACAGATTCTTCGCATGCAGGCAGCGTGCCGGGATTGAGGGGAATGATGAGGGGGTGGAAGGGGAGAGGCAGAGCTGGAGAGATTGACGAACGACGATTGTTGATTGTGGATTTTTGATTGGGACCGCAGAAGGGAAGTGGGGACAGGAATCTCCCCACTCCAAACGAAAATGCCACCGGGCCTGGGGGCGCGGTGGCATTTGGGGAGGTGGAGGGTTTGAGCGATCAGGAGATCTTCACATCGACCCATT
>JAIYDT010000083.1 GCA_027487355.1 Verrucomicrobiaceae bacterium | reverse complement strand
TTCGGGCAGTGGAAGCCTTCGATCGGGCGCTTCGGATGCTCCGGCACCGGCTTGCCGACGGGGGCGGTGATGCCCATCCAGTCGCGCACGGCGGCGATCTCTCCAAAGGGCACGCCGGTCTGCGCCATGCCGAAAGGGCCGGGGTTCATACCGAGCAGGAAGACCCGCTTTTTCCCGCCGCCGAAGCGTTTAAGGAAGAGCTCATGCGGGGCGCGGGCGTAGTCGAGCGGGTTGTAGGTGTGGGAGACGGGTGCGGAAAAACGAAAGCCGTCGAGATCGCGGGCGAGCTTCCGGGAGAGTTCGATGAGGGCAGCGGCGGACACGACATCAGTGAACCGCCGGGATGAATTCAACGCAATCCCCAAGCCCCGACGCGACGGTCGCGGGCCTGTTTCTCGATGGCGCGGAGCTTGTCCTTGCGCTGCTGCATCGGGGTGCCATCCGGAGTGTCGGCCCCCTTGGTGAAGATGCGGCAGAGGCCCTGCTCGACGAGGAGTTCATCGAGGGGGCGGGCTCCCCCGTTGCTGGGGAACTCGATGAATGCGTGATAACGCTGATCGTTGAAAGGGCTGTCCCAGAGGGTGTAGAGCGTGAAAGGGCGGGTGGAAAGGCGGTCGAGGGTGAACTTCTTGCCCTTTTTCCCGATCTCAACGGCCTGCTCGGGAGTGATGCCGAAGTACTCGGCTTGTTTGCCGATGCGCTCGTGGTTGTTTTCTCCGTTGGCGTAGGACTTGAACTCGCTCTCGGGGGTATCCACGAAATAGAGCCGGAAGGTTTCGGTGCGACCGTCGGGCAGCTTGATCCGGAAGCTGTCGCCGTCGTTGCCGCGTTCCGAGTCGAGAAGACAACTACGGTAAACCTCGTAGCCACCCGAGGTCTCAGGACCTTCTGCCGAAGCGGCTTGTCCCGCCTTCGGAGCTGGCTGACGCTGGCGCTCCTCCTGTTTCTGCGCAGGCGGCTTGGAAGCCGGATGGGATTTCTTCCAGGCATCCACTCCCAAAAAGACACCCGCAGCGACGAGCAGCAGGATGAACCTTGCAGGGGTCGGAGGCTTGGATTGAATGGCCATGGATCAGAGTCCCTTGAAACCTTGGTATTCGGGGCAGGTGCCGATGGGCACCGGGACATTTCCCCACTCGCGGTTGAGGCGGCGATACTTGGTGATGAAGTCCTTGGGGACTGCCCAGTTGGTGAAATCGCGAGGGACGTTGTCGCGCAGCATGCCGACGTTGATGTTGTGGCGGATCTCGAAGTGCAGGTGCGCCGGATACATGCCGAAGTTGGAGCCGATGGTGCCGATCTTCTGGCCGCGTTTGACCATCTGGCCGACCTTCACATTGAACTCATTGAGGTGGCCATAGAGGGAATCGCAGAATTTCACCTGCCCCGAGGTCGGGTCGCGGTAGGCATGTCGGATGATGACGACATTTCCCCAGCCCTGGCGGACATTGTAAGCCCAGACCACCACGCCATCGCCGCAGCTATAAACGGGGTCGCCCAGATCGGTATCGCCGCCACTCCGGCCATTCCAGTCCTCGCCGTAATGGACGGCCCCGCTCAGGCGGACGCCTCGAGCGGTGTAGTAGCCGTCGGCATTGGGCTTGCCGACCGGGAAATCAAATCCATCCGCCAGCGCCATCTTGAGGGTCTGCTGGGCGTGGAGACTGGTCGTGCAGCACACGAAAAGCGCCAGCAGGAGAACCCGCAGGACCGGAATCGTGCTTTTGGAGGCCTTCATCAAGGGAACTCCAGCCCTCCGAGTGCGATGCCGCAAGCCTAAACGGACCGTCACCCTCGGGGGACCCACGTAACTCCAGGGTTCGCGGGACGCGGAAATGACCGCCGATCAGCCTGGGAGAACCTGAATCAGGATCAGGAACGCCACCAGAGCCCCGACCGCGATCCGATAGTAACCAAAGACCGCCAGGCCATGCCGCTGGAGGTAGGAGACCAGCCATTTCACCGAGATGGCCGCCGAAATCATCGCGGCCAGGCTGCCGACGACCAGGTTCGCGGCTCCGAACTCGTGCAGCATCAGTTTCAAGCCGCCGAACATCGCGTCGTACGCGGGATCGAGCCCCTTGACCTTGTCCACCGCGTCCTTGGCGGTCGCCGCCGTGAGGGTTAGCACGCCGAGCAGGAAGGAAAACTCGACTGCTGCCTTGACCGAGAGCCCGACCAGAAGCCCGCCGCAGATCGTCATCAGGCTGCGGCTGGTGCCGGGGCACATCGCCACGCATTGCAAAAGGCCGATGATCACGGCCATTTTCAGGGTCATCTCAGCGAGTTCGCGACCACCGGCCGGAGCCGGGCTTTTCCTGCGCCAGGCGGTGACGGCGAGGATGCCGATGCCGCCGAGAATCCAGGCGGCGATGACCGGCCACATGCCGAACAGATGGGCCTTGATCCATTTGTTCAGCAGGACGCCGAGCACCAGCGCGGGGAGAAAGCCGACCACGATGTTGATCGCCAGTCGGAGCCCCTCGGGGTCCTTGCCCAGAAGGCCGCGGATCATCTGGACGACGTGTTTCCGATAAAGCCCAAGCACGGCCAGGATCGCGCCGCCCTGGATGCAGACCGCGAAAGCGTCGGCGGCCTCCTTGTCGGTCGGGGAGCCGGTGCCGATGCCCATGATGCGCTCGGCGACAATCAAATGGCCGGTGGAGCTAACCGGGAGGAATTCGGTGACCCCTTCGATCACCCCGAGCGCGATAGATTGCCAGATTTCCATGAACAAAAGAAGCATGGCGGGATCGTTTCATGGCGGCAAGGGATTTACCGTTGCTTCGTGCTGCGGTCCGGCGATTGTTCCCGCGCCTCCACTCCGATGAAAAAACGTTACCTCTGGCTCGTGCGCCGCGCGTACCGCACCCTGCGGCACCCGCGACTGCGTCATCGCGTCTGGTGGCGCAAGCTGACGAAGCCGCTGTTCGAGCGAAGGCTGTGGGTGCCTTGTCGGGACTCGGTCGCGGTGGGAACCTCGATCGGGATGTTTTTCGCCGTGATGCCGATGCCGATGCAGTCAGTGGCCGCCGCGCTGATCGCCGTGCGGGCCCGGGCGAACGTGCCCTTCGCGATCGGTGCCTGTTTCCTGAGCAACCCGCTGACCAACGTGCCGATCTGGATCTGCCAGATGTTCATCGGGAACTTCATCGTCAAGCACCTTCATGTCACCATGCCGGGCGAGCTGATGAAGCTTGAAACCCAGTTGCCTGGGGTAGGCACCATCAATGTCGGCAGTTTCATCGTTGGCTCGATCGTTTCCGGCGTGCTGCTGGCCCTGCTGGCCTTCCCGCTGGTCCATCTGTTCTCCGCGATCATGCCGCATCATCTGCCGGTGTTGAAACGTCGGATCAGGATTTCTCCTGAGGTGTAGCCACCGCAAACCGGCGCGAGCTGACCCTCGCCCTGAAAGGCATCGAACAAGGGAGCTTCCGCAGACGTTTTCAAGTCCTCTGCATCGGTCAACTGGCCTTCTTCTTTGCCTTCTCATCGAGGATGCCGCCGATGAAGAGCAGGGTCGCCGCCACGCAGACGCAGGAGTCCGCGACGTTGAACGAAGGCCAGTTGTAGTTCACTCCGGGAATGAAGACATCGAGGAAGTCCACGACGTATCCCGCCCGCAGCCTTTCCAAGAACGGAGCATCCTTCATGTAGCTGAGGTGCGAGCCCTGAAGAAGACGGTCGGTGAAATTTCCGAAAATGCCCGTAATCAGCAACGCCAGGGCCACGCGTGATGGCTTGTTGGAAAAAACGCCCATCTTCCAGAACAGGCGCAGCACGAACAAGGCGATGAACGGCACGACCATGAACAACACCGGTGCCCAGGTGGTGCCGTTGCCAAGACCAAAGGCCACGCCCTGGTTGTGGACGCGACGGAGATTGAAGTAGCCCTCGATCACTGGAATGAACTCATGCGAGGAAAAATCCCCGCGTGCCGGCTCCGGGAAACGCCCGACCACCCACCACTTCGTCCACTGGTCGAGGATATAGAGCGGGAGGGTGATGAAGAGGAGGAGCTTTTTCAGATTCATGAATCAAGTTTTCAGTGTTCAGTTTCAAGTGTTCAGCAAGAGGAAGAATCTTCCTGAAAACTGAACACTGAACCCTAGCAAACTTCATCGCATCGCGCGCAGAGACCGGAGTCGACGAGGGGCTCGTGACGGCGGCAGCGCGGGCAGAGGCAGAGGTCGGTCTTGCGGGCGGTGGCAGCGAGGGCTTCGCCTTCCGTGACGGTCAGTCCGGCGAGGATGAGGAACTCGTTGGCGAGCTCGCTGTCCTGCAGCAAGGCCAGCACCGGCTCGCCGGAAGGCACGGTGAGATCGACGTGAGCCTCGTTGTTGCGCGTGAATTCCTTGGCCTGGATCTTCGCCTCGATCGCGGTCTGGACAACCGACTTGATCTGGAAAAGTCGCTCGGCGGCAGTCGTCGCATCGGTGCCGGCATAGGCTGGATCAGCTTCCGGGAAATCCTGCTCGTGCACCGTGCCTTCGCAAAAGGTGGCATGCTCCCAGGCCTCGTCGGCGGTGTAGGCGAGGATCGGCGCGAGAAGTTTGGTCAAGGCCAGGAAGACGTCGTGCATCGCGGTCTGCGAAGCGCGGCGGCGGAGCGACGTACTAGCATCGCAGTACATTCGGTCCTTGGTGACATCGACGTAAACGGCCGAGAGATCGGC
>JAIYDT010000071.1 GCA_027487355.1 Verrucomicrobiaceae bacterium | reverse complement strand
GTGATCGGCGGCACCGCTGCCGGCGACGGCATCGGCGAGTTCAGCCACGAAGGCCTGGAACTGATCGTTTCTGGAGACGAAGTCGGTCTCGCAGTTGACTTCGAGAAGCACGCCGGACTTGGCGTCGGCGGCGACGCGGGCGGTGATGATGCCTTCGGTGGCTTCGCGGTCGGACTTGGAAGCGGACTTGGCGATGCCCTTTTCACGGAGCAGCTTCACAGCGGCTTCGATGTCACCGTTGGTTTCGGTGAGGGCCTTCTTGCAGTCCATCATGCCTGCGTTGGTCTTCTTGCGGAGATCGTTGACGAGAGTGGCGGTGATCATGGGAAAATGTGTGTGGTGGGTGGAAATGAATACGGGCGGCCGTGGGGTTGCCAGGCCGCCCGCGTGACAAAAGGGTCAGGCCTTGGAGGAAACGATCGAGTCCACCAGGTTCTGGAGGACGATGCGGATCGAACGGATCGCGTCGTCGTTGGCGGGGATCGGATACTGGACGATCGAAGGGTCGGCGTTGGTGTCAACGATGGCCACGATTGGAATTTCGAGGCGGCGGGCTTCGGCGACGGCGATGGTTTCGCGGGCGGAGTCCACGATCACCACGGCATCCGGCTTGGCATCGAGGCCACGGACACCCTTGAGGTTGCGGAGAAGCTTCTCACGCTCGCGGCCGAGGGCGGCGAGTTCCTTCTTGGACATCGCCTTGTACTCGGGCTGCTTCTCGATGGTTTCGAGGTAGCGGAGACGCTCGATCGACTTGCGGACGGTGCTGCTGTTGGTGAGCATGCCACCGAGCCAGCGGTGGTTCACATAATACTGGCCGGTCGCCTCGGCAGCCTCACGGACGGCGTCCTGAGCCTGGCGCTTGCAGCCGACGAAAAGGATCTTCTTGCCCTTGCTGGCAAGGTCGGAAAGGAACGCCGAAGCCTTGTCGAGCTGCTGGACGGTCTTTTCGAGGTTGATGATGTAGATGCCGCCTTTGTCCTTCATGAGGTAAGGCTTCATCTTTGGATTCCACTTCTTGGTCTGGTGGCCGTAGTGGACGCCGGCGTCCACCATCTCGGTGATTAGGTCGTTGATCATAGGGGTATTCCGCCTTGATTCAGGTCGGACGATTGTTGGAAAACCCACCGCGTGGTTGGTCCCTCGTGGTCTTCCTTTGGTGCAGTGGCGGCGTGCGGAGGGGCGGGCGAAATACGGGACGGGGTCCGGATTGGCAAGGGAAAACGACGCGAGCTTTCGGCCGCAGCAAGGTTTCTCCAGATGGAGACCCTGAGTTCGCGGCAAGTGTTACCGCCAGACGATTGCGGAAATCACCTGCCCTGGGCCACATCGGTGACCTCTGGGGACTCCAGCGAGATCAGGGGCTCTTTGGCAGGAGCTGCTTCTTTCTTGGCAGAAACCGGCACGGAACCCTTGCCCAGGTTCGGGTAGTCCTTCGGAGGAACTTCGCGTAAATAGGTGATACCCAGCCAACTCGCGAAAAGGAGGGCGGACGCGCAAACAAAGACGGACGCTTTCATCAGGGAGATCAGGGGAGCGGCAGAAACCGCTGGAAAGGCGCGCGTTGTAGAAGCTTTGTCAGGATTTGCAAAGTAATTCTGGGATCGCTCACTGGCGGCCAAGGACCTTCGGGGCACTGACCGAACCAAAGCGGTCGATGGTGCTGACCGCCACCGCCTCGGCGGCTGGAACGGTGAGGCCTTTGCCGGAGGCGGAGCAGACCTTGACCATCCGCCAGGTGCCGCCGTAGCGGGCCTGGATGGCGACCTTGGAGGCATTTGCATCCGCCAGAACCCAACGCACGAAGGTGCCGCCGCCGCTGGTCTGGGCGCTGACACCTGGAACTGCAGGGGTCTTGCTGCTCAGCCACGGCATCGGTGGCACGGCAGCCGGTTGCGAGTAGGTCTTCGCAAGCTGGGTGGCGATTCCGCCACGATTCGTCACCACGCTCTTCGCGCTCCACTGGATGTTTCCGACCCAGTTTTTCCCAATCGTCCGGCTGAGGTTGATCTGGTTGATGATCTCCGAGGCAGGTCGGCCCGGGTCCTCGGAACTGCTGATCCGCGCGGTCGCGATGCCCGGCCAGACCGGGCGGCTGCCCTGCTGACGCCACCAGCTCAAGAGTGCCGAGAAACTCTGCTTTCGCGGCGAGTCCCGCCAATAGAGCTGCGGGGCGAGATAGTCCACCCAGCCGTTTTTCAGCCATTTCCGCGAATCCCCCGCGAGCTCCTCGTAGCTGTCGAGGCCGGCCTCAATGCCTTCTGGAACGCCGGGCCGCCAGATGCCGAAGGGGCTGATGCCGACCCGGACCCAGGGCTTCGCCGACTTCACCGACGAGTAAAGATTGCTCACGAAGCCATCGACATAGGCCCGTCGCTCGGCCGGCGATTTCCCGTCACGGAAGACACTTCCCGCCGTCGGATAGGGATAGAAATAGTCATCGAGGTGGACGCCATCGACATCGTAGCGGCGCACCACGTCGAGGATCACATTGGTCGCACGGCTGCGGGTTTCCTGGAGCGAGGGATCGCACCACATCATCGAACCGAAGGGCTTGGTGATGCCCGGGCGGGATTGGGTCACGTGGCTGCTGCAGCAAGAGATGGTGTTGCTGGAAAGCGCGCGGAAGGGATTGAACCAGGCATGCACCTCGATGCCCCGAGCATGAGCCTCGCGGATGCAGAAGGCCAGCGGATCGTAGCCCGGGGACTTGCCCATGCTGCCGCTCAGCCACGGGCTCCAGGGCTCCATCGACGATTGATAGACCGCATCGCAGTGCGGCCGCACCTGGAAGATCACCGCGTTCATGTTGAGCGAGGCCATCTTGTCGAGCATCGCCCGCAGCTCCGACTGCTGTTGCTCCGCGCCGAGGCCCTTGGAGCTCGGCCAGTCGAGATTGTAGATGCAAGCGATCCAGGCTCCACGGAATTCACGGGTCACCGCCGGCGGCCGATCCGAAATCGGCGCGAAGGCCTGGGAAAAGCCCGGGATCGTGGTCAGCAGGGAAATAGCCGGAAGCAGCAAGCGGCGGAGCATGGCCAGGAGGATGCCGCAGGATCAGCCGAGGGGCAAGTCAGGGTGTCTAACAATCAATCAGTCCGAAGGATTGGGGGCTTCGGTGGATAGAGTGGATCTCAGTTGGGCGGCAGCGGCAGAGACCCATAGGCCTGGGAGCGGGAGAATGGGATGATGGTTGCCTTAAGCGTCTCGGTTAGTGAGCCGCCTGATTCGAGTTTCGTCGTGAGCACCTCG
Source organism: Verrucomicrobiaceae bacterium (assembly GCA_027487355.1). GTDB lineage: Bacteria > Verrucomicrobiota > Verrucomicrobiia > Verrucomicrobiales > Akkermansiaceae > Luteolibacter. The sequence continues at coordinate 1,999 of JAIYDT010000071.1, read as the reverse complement.
GTTTCAGTTCCGTCCGGCAAGGTGATCGAGCCGTTGCAATCGAGAGACGGAAACGCGAACTCCATCACGTATCCGAGATAGATCGAGTTGCCGGAATCGTTGCTTACTGCCTCCACTTCAAAACCCAATAGAGGCGAATCCTTTTCAGAAACGCAGGCCAATGAGGCTTTCCTGCCGTTCTTGGCTAGAATGTAGCATCCCTTCTGCTCAGCATGGCCTTCCGTGTTAGAGGACGTGAGTTTTGTCTGAACAGCGATGGAGTGAGGCAGCGATGTCCAGCCGACTCTGATCAGTTGACTCAGGTCGCCCATGGCCAGCTCATTCACTCCTTTCAGGAACAACCGACCGCTAGGAGGATCATAGCCCGCCACGGCATCTTCGGGAATCTGGATTTGAAAAAGTTTGAGGCGTTCCCTAAAATCGATCAGATAGAGAGGAAACCATGGTTTCAGGTGTTCTGGAAGTTCGATGAAAGGGTCGGTTGCTTCATTCGAAACTGGGTCTGAAAACGACCGGGGTGCCCATGGTTGCCCATCCGTCTCGACATCCAATTTATCAAATACGGGAAGAACCTGGATTGGGATATACCCTTTCGATGTCTCGATTTTGGTGATCTGACCGTCGAGAATGTATTCGGGGTACTCTAGGGAGATGGTTTCCTTTCCCTCAATTTCGCGGAACCGGGCCTTCGCTAGAGGATAGCCGTCAGCCATTGTGATCGTGCTCGCTGCTGTCACGGTCCACGAGCCACCCGCAGGTGAATCAACTTGGACGAGCACTACAGGAGGCGCTGAATCGTCCCGGACGCAGGCGAGGTCACAGGTCCAACAACAGGTTTTTCCGTTGAACGTCTCCCGCCAACTGAAATTCAAGGTCAAGTCACTTGGGAGTTCTGAATTCCCATTGATGGGTTCTGCCTCGATTTTCGCCGAAGTGAGTCTTGATGGTTCCGAGGAAGCCCATGAATGAGAGACCTTGGTTCCAGATCGGGCGACAATCGTGCTTTGATGCACCGGTTTGGCATCAACCGGCAATGGCTGGCCAGGTTGGATCCCCAAGTACCAGGATAGAGTGATGGAGGTGTGATCGGCCTGGTTCCTGAACCCGGCCCAGTTTTCGATCTGCCAGAGAACGATTGGCGCACCGTGGGCGACCAACAACCTCCTGGATTCATTCCAAACCAGCCAGGAATCACCGTCGAGGTGGTAATGCGACCGGAACGGCTCGCTCAGATCCTTCAGCTTCTCTCCCTTCGCGAAAAAGACACTGCTCGCCGGGGATTGGACATCCGGCGGATTCTCAAGATGCATCCTGCTCCCTTCGAGGAATGCAAGTTCGGGCCTTACCGCAAAATGCCACGCCATCGTCTCCATCGGCGCGGCTTGGAGCCACATCGGAAAAAGCAAAACAACGAGCCAGCGGAATGACATGAGTCAGGCATAGGTCAGTCTCCGCTTGAACTCAAGGAACGATGCGCAGGCAACCGTTTCGAGAGGACAAAAGGCCGGGGATCCCGGCGGAGGCGCTTCGGTAGGGTTGCGGCGGATTTGAAACCGGAGGCGGCGGCCCGCTCCGAGCACAACCTCGAGAGGCGGTCACCGGGCGAGCGATGGGGGGTTGAGCGGAAGCGGAGTCTGCTCCATCGTGAGCGGAACTCCTGACTCATGGACCTATTCGCGCCCGATCCCGAAGCCAACCTCCTGCCCTGCGATGGCGTGGTGAACTACCTTGGGCCGGTGATGCCGGCTGATGAGGCCGCGAACTACTACGAAGCTCTGAGTTCGGGCGTGCCATGGACCCAGGACGAGGTGGTGATCTTTGGCAAGCGCATCGTCACCTCCCGCAAGGTGGCGTGGTTCGGCGAGGTGCCTTATTCCTACTCGGGCACGACGAAGAAGGCGCTTCCCTGGTCCGACGACTTGCAAAGGTTGAAGGCGACCATAGAGGAGCGCTCAGGGACGACCTTCAACTCCTGCCTGCTGAACCTTTATCACGACGG
>JAIYDT010000063.1 GCA_027487355.1 Verrucomicrobiaceae bacterium | reverse complement strand
GTAGCGATCGCGGTGTCGCCGAAACACTCAACTCAAGGTGCCTTCCCAGCCTTCATCTCAAGTTCGAGCGTCCGCTTGTCCTCGGGAATGGCCTTCATGGTGATCGGACCGGTTTGCGGATCGGTGCAGGGGATGATGAAACAGAGCGTGCGGATGTCCTTGTCGTATTCCCAGACGGCGGAATAGATCGGCTTTTCCATCTCACTGGCGAGCGCGAGGCGGGCTCCGATGCCACGGGTCTCACCGCCGAGGTCGAGGTCGATGGGAACCCAGCCGGTGGGGATTCTAACAGCCTTTTGCTCAAGCTGGATCACGAGTTCCTTCGGGGTGGCATTGAGAAAACGGTAGCCGCCCCAGTGGAAGCCGGCCGGGTCGTCGTTGAAGATGACAACCCGCAGGCCGGTGGCGTCAGTGGGATCCGCCATGAGAAGGATGAGCGGGTGGGCCATCGCAACCGGGATCGAACAGGTGCGCTCGGCGGGCTTTCCATCGGCGGTGTTCCGATCAAGCGCCCGAATGCTGATGGGCCCGCTGCCTTTCAGATGGATCAGTGACGTGCGCTTTTCCGGATGCATGTCGACGATCGGGACAACCGATTCCCCGCAGACGAGCGCGAGCTTGCGGGAGGCCACCTCACCATCCCAGGCAAGGACACGAATGTCAGGCGCGGCTGAAATCATGCCTTGGAAAAGCAGGAAGGCGATGAGGGCGGAACGGATGAGGAGATTCATGAAAGATAAAGGTTCACCAAGTGGATCTGGAGGGCAGTTCCTTCACGCTGATGATCTGGAAGCGACGACCATAACTCTTGTTGATTGGGGATTTCAGGCTGGCGATCGCGGTGGCGGCATCGTCGATGGGATCGACCCAGTCCGGAAGCCGCTGCACCACCGCCTCCAGGCGCACGCTGGCGGTCACCTGACCGGAGGGGTCCCTGGCTTCGCCCAGCGAGCGGATGATGAAGGTGTCCGAGCGGGCGGTGAGGAAAGGGGCGAGGGCTGTGAGCACGTCGGCCTGACTGAGCCAGCCCGGAGTGTTGGTGCCGGTGTTGGGGGTGCTGACGTTTTCAGGATTCGGATAGGGGCTGGTACTGTAAGTGGCGTAGTTGAACTTCCTGTTCAGTCCGGCGGTGTCGATCGCCGCCTGGATGGCTCCGGCCACGGCCTGGGTGGGTGCCGTGCGGTCGATGGTCGAAATGCGGCGGTTGACGAACTCGCCGAGGGAAAGGAAGGGGCCCCGGCTCTTGATCTCGGCGACGAGGCTGGTGGCGAGTTGTTTCAGTTCGGCATCGGTCAGCGTGCGGAATCCGGACCAGGGATCGTTCTCGGCCATCGAGGTGGGAGCGGCGGTGAGGATGTGGCGGAAGCGCGACTGCGCGGTCTTCTCCCCCGAAGCGGGCTCGACCCCGCGAAGGCTGGCAAGCAGGGCGGTCCAGGCCTCCACGCTGGTCGAGTTCACATTGAAACCGCCGTTGACCAGCAGGTGTGAGGCCAGTCGGACGCAGCGGGCCGGGCCCTCCAGCCGGGTCTTCACTTGATCGGGCGAGTTCCCACCGAGCCAGGGACTCATGCGTGGGTTGCGCAGCGGATTGGCCACCGGGTCCTGGAAAAACCGGCCGAGCACGTCGTTCATCGATTGCTGCTCGGACGTCTGGTCCTCATCCCAGATCGCGGGGCTGCCGGTGTTGCTTTTCCGGGTGCCGAAGACCGGGGCCGCGCCTGAGAAGTAACAGCGGTCGAAGAGTGCCTCGTTCGCAAGATAGGATGCATCGTAAACGCCAAGCCCGCCAGGGGAGATCGCTTCGCCGTTCGGGGCATTCGAGACGAGTTTCGAAACCGAGGTGGAAGGCAGATAGGGCGAGGCCCAGGAGTTGCCGATCTGGCTGGCGCAGTTGAACGGCGTGGCGGTCACGTCGCAGTGCTGCAGGGCTCCGAGCGAAAGCGTCGGTGTGCGCGGGACCTCGAAGAAGGCGAGGTTCGAGCGACCGGTGGCCGCGCTTTGGGAGGGGCCGTAGAAGGCCTTTTCCCCGGTGAAGGTGGTCTCCATCGCGAGCTGGGCCAGCGAGGTGCCGCCACGGAGGACGCTTTCATAGTGCGGGCCGGTCTGGAACTGAGCGCCGCTGAGGTAGGCGTTCACGGCGGGTTGGCGGGGATTGGTCGTGAACATCAGGTCGGCCAGTGGCAGTGAACTCGACTGTGCCACCCGATGATAGGTCAACAGGCTTCCTATCATCTTCGGCGTCTCCTTGATTTCATCGAAACTGAATGAGGGGTAGTTGATGCTGTCGTTGGCCTTGCCGTAGGAGACCCCGGAGTGGATCTGGCCGTAGAGATGGAGGTTCTTCTCGGCCGGCAGTTCGGGCAGTCCGCTTCCGGCCGCGCGGGTTTCCACCATCAGCTCCACGCCGGGATTCCGGATCTGATGGGCGTCCGCCATGTTGACGATGTAGTAATAAGTTCCGCGGTCAAAACTCACTTGATTGGCGTTCACGCGGTCTCCGCTCTTGAGCTTGTAGCTGAAGTTGTTGGTGCCGCCAAGCGACTTGGTCATGTTCAGCACGATGCCGCCCTTGGTGGAGGCGGTGATGTCGGAGGGGCTGGAAACCGGTTTCATCCGCCAGGTGCGCATTTGTGGCGTGCCGAGGAACTCCAGGTCGCGACGCGAGGTGTCGGCCAAACAAAACACCCTCACCTCACCCGGCGCGAGGTGGATCGCCGGGCTGACGGTTTTGGCTCCGGATTTCACCTCGTTCCCTGACTGCGTGAGATGGAGATAAAAGAACGGGCGCGAGGATCGACCGTGACCCTGATAGCCCTCGCCGACGAAACGTGAGAGTGAGGAATTCCATGTCTGCGCCGTGGTCGATCCTGAGGGAGTGACGCTCCAGTTCCAGAACACCGCGAAGTCGATCCATGGGTAAACCACCAGGCCTTCGGTTTCGACATCGACGTTGTAGGGATTCCATACGGTGACGAAAGGCGTGAGCAGGATGCCGAGTGTGCCGTCCGCCTTGGCATAGATGCTGAAGAACAGGTTCATCCGATCGAGCACCGGAGCCAGCGAGGGCTGGGTCTTTTTTCCAAACGGACGGCCGGTCACCTGGTCCGGCGTGCTGATGTGCGAGTAGGGCCGTTCAAAGGCGGTGGTCGCCCCGGATGATTCGTAGAGGCTGCGGTGGATGCGATAGTGCGAGCGCAGCAGATCGAAGGTCGGAGCGCCGTTGACCTGGAACTTGTGGTTCACCGACGCGGGGTCGAAGTTCATGTAAACCTGAGCCTGCGAGTTCGCGACCAAGGGCAGATAGAGCGCCCTCTGGCCCTTGTATTCGCGACTCGTGGTCGAGCGGAAGGGATTGGGGGTCGATCCGGTTTTGTCGGTCCAGGTGGTCGCGGCGAAATCGCTGTCCGGCATCTCGAAGCCGGTGGTGAGATCAACCTTCAAGCCGCCCTTCACGGGATCGGTCAACAGGCTGAAGGAATCGGAGGTGAAATCTTTCGAGGCCAGTCCGGCCTTTTCCGGCGACACCCCGAAGTCCGGATCCAGCGCAACCTGGGAAAGACTGGTCACCTTTCCCGACCGCGCAGGCCAGTTGTCCTTTGGCTGCTTCATCAGGGAGGAGAGCGAAAGGTCCGGCCGCGAGGGCGACTGCATTCGGTCCTCGATCGCCAGCCGCTTGCTGTCGTCGGTGCCAATGTTGATCCGGGCCTTGGTGTTCTCCTGGGTCACCGCCCATGCAAAGGAACCGGCTTTTCCCACGGGAACCTTGGTGGCGGAAAGATCGAATCCCGAGCCCGCGAGGGAGAAAAGCGAGGCCTTGTCCGTGCCGGTCGTCGTGGTGGTGCCGTGCCAGGTGAGTTGCTGGACCTTGAGTGGATCGGGCTCCGACACCAACCAGCCCCGGAAGCCGCTCTGGCCCTTCGGAGTTCTGTAATCGACGCGCGGGGTAGTGGCGGAATTGCTCTTGGCCGCGAGATCAGGCGACCAACCGGTCCAGACCCCGACGGCGGATGGATTCTTGGAATTCGCCAGCATTGAGGCATCCGACGAAATCCGGCGATCATCCCCGAGGCTCGTCTGGAGCTGCCCCAGCGCCATCATCAGGCCCATTCGGGCGTTTGCCCGGGCCACGGCGCGGGCCTGATCCTGGGAACTTTTCCTCAGTTCGATGGTGGCCAGCCCCAGCATCCCAAGAGCCACAAGCGTGATCAGCACCATCATGACCAAGGTCACGACGAGGGCAAAGCCACGGGCACGACGGTTCTTTTGAAAAACTGGAAACATCAGGTGGGTTGCAGGGAAACCTCCACGCGATCGAAACCGCTGGATTGAAACGAAAACACGACCGAGGCCCTACCAGTCCGAGCGACGGAAGTAAACAACGCAGAGGTGGAGCATCACCCTCCGCTGCTGAGTCGGTGCGGAGTCGCCCCCGACCCGGTGCGGAGTCGCCCTCGACCCGGTGCGGAGTCGCCCCCGGTTCGGTGCGGAGTCGCCCCCGATTCGGTGCTGAGTCGCCCCCGACTCGGTGCGGAGTCGCCCCCGGTTCGGTGCGGGGTCGCCCCCGGTTTGGTGCGGAGTCGCCCCCGATTCGGTGCGGAGTCGCCCCCGACTCGGTGCGGAATCGCCCCCGACCCGGTGCGAAGTCGCCCTCGACTCGGTGCGGGGAGCCTCCCGAAATGGGAAATCTCCCTCAGCCCTGGAAGTCATCAAGTATCGGTTACCTTTTCGCCAAGTTGCTCCGGACCAGCATCATGCATCCTCAAATCAGGAAAATCCCTCGGCAAATGCCTGATTTTCCCTCAGTGTCGCTCAAAACAAACTCTTCTGTTCTGCAATAATATGATCCGCCCTCTTTTCCAAGTCTTATTACTGACTAGCACTTTATTAACAGCCCAAGAAGTAGCTAAACAGCCAGTCTTGTCAAAGGCTCAGGAGCTTTCACAGTCCCGTGACTTAATTGCTCGGTTAAGTGCGTCAGCCGGAAAGAGCCAACGGCCTGTGGTAGGGGTTCTTAACTATTGGGGAGTTCGCATCAATACTTATTCTGATGACGCTGATCAGCAGCTTGAACGTTCTACTCTCTACCCTCTCTACTATAAGTGTTGTCAGACGTTGGAACGTCTCTACAAGGGGAAGTTGACCACTTATCTATTGAAGGACGTGATGGGCTACCCCTCGCAGATCACAATCGTGAATTTTGAAGACGAAGATCTTGGCAAGTCTCACCTGATCGTCGGCCTCTGGGAGGGGAACGATTCAACAGGCTTCAACTTCATCCATCTTCCGGGTTCATTCGATTTGAAAGAAGGTTGGAAGAAGAGAGAGTCGTGGGATTTGAAGGGCATTTTCTTCGACGCGGAAAGCCCAGCAGAACAAGCCGGCGCTGACCAACCCGCTACTGCCTCCGAATCGAAGTCGGAGGGCAAAGACAAACCTCAACCCGAGTCGAAGAATGCCCCCCGGTAGCGGGTTCCAGGCCTTTGGCGTTGCCTCAGATGGAGTACCGCTCACAAACTTACATTGGCGGAGTGCAGCTTCTGGCAGTTCTTGCGGGGAGCCTGATCCTTCGGACGACTGTCAAGGGTTTGGATGACCTGCTGATTCCAGACCTTGTTCCAGATCCTTTGAGGTATCTTCGACCCCTGGGGCGCTACGGATGGATGCTGGCATGGGTCCCCATCGCGTGGGTGGTTCTGACCATCCGGGCAGAGCGATCCGGTCTCTGGTGGGCCACGAAGCCAGTGACGGTGGGTTCGGGGCTGATCATCCTGCTGGGTCTTGTCGCGCTCTTTGGATGGGCTGGATTATCTGCATCTTCTATCCTGTCCGGAGGATCGTGAATCGACAGTGACAAGACTGAGATCGATAAGCCTGAATGCTGAGATAAGGACCACGAAATTCACGAAACATCACGAAAGTCACGCGATTTCCGAATCGCGTCGGACTGATTCACCAGGTGAGTGCGAGGCTGGCGACAATTGCCTACTCTTTCGTGTTTTTCGTGGTTTCTGATTTTGTGGTGTCGCGCTGCGCTTGCCACCGCAGTCCAAGGTTCTTGCGATGGGGTCTTTTTTCCTCACTTCCTCTTCCGATACTCCAGCGGCGTCAGCTCGGTGACTTCCTTGAAGGCGCGACCGAGGGCGGCCTGGTCTCGGAAATTCAGAACAGAGGCGATTTCCCCGATGCTGAGGTCCGTTTCCAGCAGCATGTCGCAGACGGCGCGGATGCGCAGCTTCTGCATGAGTTCCTTCGGCGTGGTGCGGAAGGCCTGCATGAACTTGCGGTGGAGCTGGCGCAGCGAGATGCCGGTGTGGTCGGCCACGTCCTGGACGCTCGGGTTTTTCCGGTAGTTCTGCTGGATGAAACGCAGCGCCTTCTCGACGGCGCGGTCGGGATGGTGGGTGTCCTTGCTGCTGTTGTAGGGACGGGTGGTGCCCATCAGGCCGATGACCTCGCCGTTCTTGTCGAAGAGCGGCATCTTGTTGGTGAGATACCAGTCGGGCACGCCGAGGTCGTTGAGGAAGACCTCGACGATGTTGAGCTTTGGCTGGCCGGTGCGGATGACCTCCTGGTCGTCGGCGACGAAGTGCTCGACGAGGTAGGCGGGGACGAGTTCGTGGTCGGTCTTTCCGATCACCTCGGACTCGGTGGAGTAGCCGAAGCGGAGATAGAAGTTCCGGCAGGCGGCCATGATGCGGAGGTGCTTGTCCTTGGCGAAGAAGGCCATGCCCTTGAGATGGTCGAAGACATGGTGGAACTGACTCTGCGCGGACAGGGCGTCGAGGAAGCGGCTCTGATCGGGAGGTTCGGTCGGGACACTCATGGCAGCGGAGAAGGATGGCACGCGGGAGGAAAGCCTCAAGCGGGGACTAAGCACCGGGCGGGAAGGGCTGCTCGGAGATGATCCAGCCTTCGTTCTTGTCGGAGAAAGTCTTGAGGGTCCACTCGCTGGGAATCAGGGCGACGAGATGGCCATGGACATCGCGGGACAGGGTGACGCCCATGGAAAGCGCGGGCAGTGCCTTCGAATCGCCGGACTCCGGTTTCATCCAGCGGGCATACGACCACGGGGCGGATTCGAGCCGGGTCTCCGCGCCGTATTCGTTTTCGAGACGATGCTGGAGAACCTCGAACTGCAACGGACCGACCGCACCAAGCAGCGGGATGTAGCTGCCGGTGGATTCGAGCAGGGTGAACTCGGTGACGACGCCTTCCTTGAGCATCTGTTCGAGCCCGGAGCGGAAGCGCTTGAACTTCGCGGTGCTGCGGTTGTGCAGATACGAGAAGCACTCGGGTGCGAAGCGTGGGATGACGTCGAAGGAGATCGAGGGATCGGTGGAAAGCGTGTCGCCGATGAGGAAATCATGGTTGCCGACCAGGCCGGCGACGTCGCCCGCGAAGGCGTCGTCGACCGTTTCCCGCTCCTGGGCGAAGAGTCGCTGGGAGTTCGAAAGCCGGACCTTTTCCCCGGTGCGGGTGTGGGTGACCGTCATGTCGCGCTCGAATTTCCCGGAGACGATGCGGATGAACGAGACGCGGTCGCGATGCTTCGGGTTCATGTTCGCCTGGATCTTGAAGACGAAGGCGGAGAACTCGGGCGAGGTCGGCTCGATCACGCGGTCGCCGCTTTCGCGCGCGGCGGGGGGAGGGGAGAGCTCCAGGAAACGGTCGAGCAGGAGCTGCACGCCGAAGTTGTTCGCCGCGGAGCCGAAGAAGACCGGGCTGAGTTCGCCGGCGGAAACGGCGGCGAGGTCGAACTCGGCTCCGGCGCCTTCGAGGAGTTCGAGCTCATCGCAGACCTGCTTGTAGGTGCCCTCGTCCATCGCGTTCTTCACGGCTGGATCGTGGATGTCCTTCACCGCGACCGGGGCACGGAAGCTGCCGCCGGGAGTGCGCTCGAAGAGGTGGACCTGGCCTTTTTCGCGATCGAAGACGCCCTTGAACCGGGGACCGTCGCCGAGCGGCCAGTTGAGCGGAAAGGCCGCGATGCCGAGCACCGACTCAAGTTCATCCACCAGCTCAAGCGGCGGACGCGCCGGGCGGTCGAGCTTGTTCATGAACGTGAAGATCGGCACGCCACGGCGGCGGCAGACCTCGAAGAGTTTCCGCGTCTGGCTCTCGATGCCTTTTCCCGCATCCACCACCATGACGGCGGCGTCCACGGCGGTGAGCACGCGATACGTGTCTTCCGAGAAATCCTTGTGCCCGGGGGTATCGAGGATGTTCACCATGCAGCCCTTGTATTCAAATTGCAGGACGGTGGAGCTGATCGAAATGCCGCGCTGTTTTTCCAGCTCCATCCAGTCGGACGTGGTGGCACGCTGGTCCTTGCGGGCGGTGACGCTGCCGGCGAGGTTGAGGGCACCGCCGTAGAGGAGGAATTTCTCGGTCAGCGTGGTTTTTCCCGCATCGGGGTGGGAAATGATCGCGAACGAGCGGCGGCGGGCCACCTCGCGGACGAGCGCGGGATTGGAGACTTCAGGAGCGGACATGATGCGGGAAACGCCGGGGCGTGGCTTCCAGTAGGTGGAGGCGGGGGATTCATCAAGACAAACGGCGGAGGGCGTGGGGCAGAAAAAAGGCGTGGAGCCATTGCCCCACGCCTTTGATGCAAAATCAGGCGGATCAGATCCTCCGAAGGTTGGGATCACTCCTCTTCGCCGCCGCCGTCGTCACCGCCGGCATCATCGGCGGAGCCATCGTCGTCGCTGTCGCCGTCATCGCCTTCGTCGGCGCCTTCATCTTCGTCGGCGTCTTCGGAGTCCATGACGCCGTCGTTGTCATCATCGTTGTCGGCTTCGTCGGCGGATCCATCGTTGTCGTCGTCGGTGTCCTCCTCGTCGGAAACGCCGTCGCCATCCTCGTCGTCCTCGCCTTCGCCGACCTCATCGGCGAAGGTGCCGCCGTCGTCCTCGTCCGTTTCAACTTCCTCGTTGATGGCGGATTCCTCTTCGGAAACCTCCTCGGTGGCGGACTCCTCGGAGTAGGACTCGGAGTAGGATTCGTAGGTGCTGAGTTCGGTTTCCGTGATGCTGGTCACGGCATAGGTGACCTCATAGTAGTCATCGTAGTGGGTCACTGGAATGGTGGTGTATTTCCAGCCCTTGTAGTAGCCGCCGCAGGACTTCTCGAAGGCCAGGGTGGGGCGCTTCCCGGACCGTGGAGCCGAACCCAGCTGCTTGGCGGTTTCGGGATACCAGACGTCGATCAGCGTGTTGTAGGCGAGGGCGGTGTACATCAGCCGGTTGTACTGGTAGATGTAGGCGGAGTATTCCTTGAGGCTGTCTCCCTGGATGCCCTCGATCTCCTTGCAAAGGCCGAGGGTGTCGTTGATGAAGCGGTGTTGATAGGTTTTCGGCTTCACCTTGCCCTGGACGGAGGCGAACTGCCCCTTGAGGTGGGCGACTTCCGCGCGGGCGGCGGCGAGCTGGGTCTTCTCTTCTGCGGAGACTTCACCTCCAAGATGCTTGCGGGCCACCGAGGGGCCGTAGTGGAGAAGGAAAACGTCATAGGCCTTGGAAAGCGCGATCACGCCACGGCCGACCTGGCTGCCTTCATCGGAGGTGCGCAGCACGCCCCAGGAGGCAGCAAGCTGATGGATGCTGATGCCGAGTTGGTCGAGGCCGGCGATGATGCTGCCGTCACCTGCCTTGACGCCTGCTTCCATCGTGTCGAGCGCCTTGCTGGTGTCCTTCAGGGCACCCCAGAAGGGGATGGCTTCCTTCGACTTGGTGCTGATCTTTTCCTTCGCACTTTTGGCGATGAAGGCGACCGACTTCTTCATGTCGGCGACGAGAGTGGCAGCCGTGGGGGCGGGTCCCTCCTTGCGCTTGTGTTTCGGAGCGGCCGCTTCCTTGGGTTCGGCGTGGGTTTGGGGCGTGAGGACGCACAGGCAGGAGAGTCCTGCCGTGAGCATCAGGGCGTTGCGGAGTGAGTTTTTCATGATCTGGGGAGAACGCATGGCGCTTTGGGTCATGCGGTTCGGGCAGGGTAGGCAGAATGCACGCTTCTGCAAGAATTTCCCCGGTGTCCAAGCATCAGGAGTCCTCCGGGGAACTCCCCTTGCCTTTGGGTGGAAATGAAAAAATCCCGCCTCAGCGACAGCCGATGATGGCAGACCGCTGGGGCAGGATTAGAAAGGATGATCTGACTTTGTTGGATTGGAGGGGAACTACTCTTCCTCGCCGCCACCGGAATCATCACCACCGCCTTCATCGCCGCCACCGGATTCCTCCTCGGCTGGCTCTTC
>JAIYDT010000334.1 GCA_027487355.1 Verrucomicrobiaceae bacterium | reverse complement strand
CGGGCGGCCACCGCCTGACGTCCCAGGGCGCCAGGCGACGGCCGCCCAACTTTTTTCCCGGAAGATGTATCGGGTGAGAGTGATGTGAAACGTTTCACATCCTCGGGTGGCTCCGCATTTTTCGAGAAATGCCCCGCAATCTGCACGTGGCGTTGCGTTGGTGGGCAGTCATGGGTTTCAATGGTCCCGTGATGAAAGACAATCTTCCGACCACCCACGAGGCCCTTCGGAAATGGGTCGATGAAATGACCGCTCTCTGCACTCCTGATTCCGTGGAGTGGTGCGATGGCTCCCAGGCCGAATGGGATCGACTGACCGAACTGCTGGTTGGGAAAGGCACGCTGACGAGGCTCAATCCCGAGAAGCGCCCCAACAGTTTCCTGGCGCGCTCCACGCCGTCCGATGTCGCTCGCGTCGAGGACCGCACCTACATCTGCACCCGCCGGCGCGATCAGGCGGGGCCGACGAACAACTGGATGCAGCCGGATGAAATGAAGAAGCTTCTGACCGGAAAGTTCAGCGGATCGATGAAGGGCCGCACGATGTATGTGATCCCGTTCTGCATGGGGCCGATGGATTCCCCGCTTGCAAAGATCGGCGTGCAGGTGACCGACAGCGCCTATGTGGTGCTGAACATGCGGATCATGGCCCACATGGGACGGCACGTCCTGGATCGGCTGGAGCAGGAGGCGGATGGAAGCCTGAAGTCGAAGCGCGATGGAGCTGGACGTTTCATTCCCTGTCTCCACTCGGTGGGCGCTCCCTTGGAGGCCGGCCAGAAGGACAGCTCGTGGCCGTGCAGCGATGACAAGTACATCGTGCATTTCCCGGACACCCGCGAGATCTGGTCGTTCGGCTCCGGCTACGGCGGCAATGCCCTGCTTGGGAAAAAATGCCTCGCCCTGCGGATCGCCTCGAACATCGCCCGCGAGCACAACTGGATGGCGGAGCACATGCTGATCCTCGGCCTGGAGTCGCCAGAGGGCGTGAAGACCTATGTGACCGCCGCCTTTCCCTCGGCCTGTGGCAAGACCAACCTCGCGATGATCGTGCCGCCGAAGCAGTATGTGGAAGCCGGTTGGAAAACGACGATCGTCGGTGACGACATCGCCTGGCTCTGGCCGCATGAGGACGGTCGCCTCCACGCGATCAATCCGGAGACCGGGTATTTCGGCGTCGCGCCGGGGACTTCGTATGACACGAACCCGATCGCGATGGAGTCGATGACGGAAAACACGATCTTCACCAATGTCGGTCTCACCGATGATGGGGATATCTGGTGGGAAGGGCTCACCAAGGAGCCGCCGGCGCATCTGATCGACTGGCAGGGCCAGGATTGGACGCCGGATTGTGGTCGAAAGGCGGCTCATCCGAATGCCCGCTTCACTGCGCCGGCCAGGCAGTGCCCGACGATCGATCCCGACTGGCAGAACCCGGATGGCGTGCCGATTTCTGCGATCGTCTTCGGGGGTCGCAGGCCCAACACGATGCCGCTGGTGTATCAGGCCTTCAACTGGTCGCACGGGGTCTACATTGGCGCGACGATGGGTTCCGAAACCACCGCCGCGGCGATCGGGCTGGCGGGTGGGGTGCGGCGCGACCCGATGGCGATGCTTCCCTTCATCGGCTACAACATGGCGGGCTACTTCCACCACTGGCTTGAGATGCGCCGTCATATCACCCACCTGCCGCGGTTTTTCCACGTCAACTGGTTCCGCAAGGATGAGGACGGCAGCTTCCTGTGGCCCGGCTACGGCGACAACATGCGGGTTCTGGAGTGGATCGTGAAACGCTGCCATGGCGACATCCCAGGACACGAGCGCCAGATCGGATGGACGCCGGAGTATCAGGATTTCAACACCGAGGGGCTGGATGGCTTTGATCGCGAGCGCTTCGAGAAATGCATGGCCTTCAACCCGGAGGAGTGGAAAGCGGAGATCCTTTCGCAAGGTGAACTATTCTTGAAGCTCTATGACCATCTTCCCAAGGAGCTGGTCTTCCAGCGCGAACTGCTGGCCGCACGCCTGGTTTGATGTGTCATCTGCCATCCCGTCGCACGAGTTGTCATTCGTGCGGCGGGATGAAATTTATTTAGGCGACTAATTCCGGAAGATGCGCTTGTATGAGCAATCACCATGAAACGCTTTCTTTTTCCCCTCTGCCTCAGCATCCTGACTCCGGTTCTGGTCGCCCAGACACCATCAGAAAAAGACGCCAAGTCGAAGTTTCCGCCCTTGGATGCCACCGTGCTGGATCCGGCGCTTTTCACCAAGAAGCTGGAGGACATCATGGCCGTCTATCACAAGGATGTATCGGCCTCCGAAAAGGCCTTTCAGGAGAAAATCCGTGAGCGGATGAAGAAGGATGGGGTGGACATGCCGGAGAGCGACCCCAGTGGCTTTCAGTGGCTCAGCAGCTTGAAGGACGGCATGCGCGCCGATCCGAAGCTCCTCGATCTGATGGACAAGCGCGTCGGGGAGGTCATCATCCGCGCCGGTGCGCCCGGACTGGTTGGCTCCGTGACGGTCTCGCTCTACAATCGCGGGGACGACGGGGAAATCAGTCCGCGCAAGCTCCAGGAGGAGGTGGAGGCCTGGAAGGGCCGCATCAGTACCGCCGTGGGAACCCAGGCGGAGGCCCGCGAGCAGCGCGGAACCGTCAACACCACGGGCTGGATGTGGAGAAAGAACCGGGTCGCCTGGCTGCTCGAGTCCTCCGTCAGCAAAGGTGATGAGGGCCTGCGTGCGGAGTTCATCCGCCTGCGGATCGCCTCGCTGGATGCCCCGTCAGGCGGCGGCAGCCAGCCGACCCGGCGCTCCGCACTGACCGAGCATGTCAAGAAGACCGCCGAGGGTGACGTTTATCTCGATGGAGTTCCGATGGTCGATCAGGGCCAGAAGGGTTATTGCGCGGTGGCGTCCGCCGAACGCGTGGTCCGCTACTACGGGCTCGACGTGGACCAGCACGAGATGGCGCAGATCGCCAACACCAGCGAGATGGGCACCAGCATGGGTGAAATGGAGTCCGCGTTGAAGAGCGCCACCGGCAAGCTCCACGTCAAGACGACCAAGCACTTCGATCTCGATGAGCGGCAGTTCAACGCCGACGTGAAAGCCTACAACCAGGAGGCAAAAAAGGCCGGCGAGATCGAAATGAAGGTCGAGGAGGGATACGTGCTCAACCCGATGTATTTCTGGCAGAAGGCGAAGCCGGAGATTTTCCGTGAGGTCAAGATCAAGCAGGCGGGTTTCGACCGCTTCACGGGCAAGATCGAGGAATACATCAACCAGGGAATTCCGGTGTGCTGGGCCCTGCAGCTTGGAATGTTCAAGGAAGAAGGCCTGCCCCAGTCACAGGGTGGGCACATGCGCCTGATTCTCGGCTACAACAAGACCACCAAGGACATCCTCTACAGCGACTCCTGGGGCAAGGGCCACGAAATGAAGCGCATGCCGGCCGCCAATGCCTGGTGCATGACGATGGCCCTCTACACGATGGCTCCGACCAAGTGAGGCTGGGCGAAATTGCCGCGACAGGCAGAGGACTCCCCGTAAGGAGCACACCACCTGCCGCGGCCCATCCGCTAACCACGGGAATCCGGACAAGGCTGAGCCTCAATCAACAATGAGGCTACCTTGGAAAGGATGGCTCGCGGTTGGGAAACGTTAGGATCGGGTCCGAAGACCCGATCCACAACGCATCCCACAACCACAAGCGAACCAAGGAAAAACACGAACGGAAAGCAGCGCATCGCGTGCCAGATTTGATGTTTTGGATTTGAAGACCATTTTTCAACTCCTGTCTCGGCTGGAGACGCCACAGGCGCAACGGGTTGCGCGATCAAAATTTCTCGCCACCTTGGGCCATGATCTGCCCTCCAGACCGAATTGGTGCCTTGGACCAATTCAACTCATTCATGGATGTCCTGCCCCTCTATGCGCGGGACCGAAACAAGATGGTTCCGGGCCATGATGCGGTCTCCAGGCTTTCCCCTGCGATCCGCCATCGACTGGTGGATGGAAACGAATTGGTCGAACTCGCCCTGACGTCCTTTCGATTCAGTCGGATCGAAAAATGGATTCAGGAAGTTTGTTGGCGGTCCTACTGGAAGGGCTGGCTGGAGCAGAGGCCGCAGGTGTGGGAGGACTACTGCCTGCAACTTTCCCAACCTTGGCCCGCAGAAGTGGTCGCCCGATGCACGAGCATCGAGGCCGCCGATTCGGG
>JAIYDT010000460.1 GCA_027487355.1 Verrucomicrobiaceae bacterium | reverse complement strand
CAAATATGTCAGGAAAGACTCCAAAAAGAAAAGCGCGCCCAGGAGTGGATCGAATGGGACGAACTGAGCTTCATTATGCGGCAAATGATGGAGATCTCCCGAAGGTCGCAGCACTGATTGCTGCCGGGTGCGACGTCTCGCTCGCAGACGATAACGGATGGACTCCTCTTCATTTTGCGGCTCAAGCCAATTCGCATCCGATCGCAGCGGTGCTGCTTGAGGCGGGGGCCACTGTAGATCCGCAGGACTCTAATGGGAACTCCCCATTGTTTCGGGCAGTATTCAACTCTCGCGGTGACGGCATCTTGATTGGACTACTTCGTCAGCATGGTTCCAATCCCAATTTAGAGAACCTTCATGGCGTTTCACCATTGATACTGGCGCGTCGAATCGCAAACTCCCCAGTCGCCCAGTTTTTCGCAGATCTTCCGCTAACAAGCGAAGAGGCCTAAGTTCAAGCCGTGAGTGGCAACCGACGATAAGGTCCCTAGTTGATTCGGAACTTGATCTCGCGGGTGCCACCGCCCATCGTTCCGCCAGGATATGAGAACCGATCCAGAGATCAGTGAGTGCGATTTTGGAGAAGGCGACGTTGCGCTGGTAGTTGAGCTGCCGATTCCTCCCTTTGAGATGGTATCAATTGCTTCCGAAGACACCAGCGAAGGGTCGCGCAACATGCTCGAAGATCTCGTCCGAGGTTGGTCTGACCTATGGCCAGATATGCTTGATAGGCTTCAGGAAAGCATGGAACGCTATGATGACTGTGAGCAAGTATTGGGGCGCGATGAGTTCATGGGGTCCATCTGCCGAATGAGCCCTGGATTCTACATGGGAGACAAGAGCGACTACATGCTTCGCTTGGAGTTCGATGAGCCGCCTCTCTGGGACTTCTTCCTCAAAGACAATCTGATCATTCATTTTCAGCCCGTGTTCTGATATTTCTAATTCGGAACAAGTGATGGGTCCAAATCGCCTGAGAAATCTCCATTCTCAATCCAATTTCGCCTCAATGAAGCGGGGATGGCATGTCAAGCGTTCGACTTAACTACGATTTACCTATTCGTTTCAGCCGTCCTGCCGAAGAGGGCTGACTCACAGAGGGCCACTGATGTCGCCAAGAGCTTCGAGCAGAAGTTCGCTCCGCTGCATTCGCCTTTGCGCGCTCAACTTCGACCTGAAGAATCCCATTACTTCACCACGATTGGGCACTGCGATTGCGATACAGGCTTTGCCTGCAGCGGGGCTGTTCCAGCGGTTGTTGCCGACCCAGCCGTCGAAATCGAGAAGAAGGCCAGTTCTTTTCGGCGGCAGGGATGGAGTCAGACCAAGATTGATCGGTGGCTTGCCCAGCTGGAGCAGCAACACAAGCATGGCGATACCAGATTGGCCGATTTTGCCCATTCACAAAGGCGGTTTACCCGCTAGTCTGCAATCAAACCCATGGCCATTCTCACTGATCGGAAGACCGTCCGCGAATACGATGTCATCATTGTCGGCTCCGGAGCGGGCGGCGGCATGATGGCGATGGTGCTCAGTCTTCACGGGGTGAAGGTCCTGATGCTCGAAGCCGGACGGAACTACGAGCCTACCAAGGAGACCCCGATGTTCAACACGCCCGAGCAGGCTCCCTTGCGCGGTCGCAGCAATCCGGACCGCCCCTTCGGCCACTACGATGCGACCGTCGGAGGCGGGTGGCAGGTGCCGGGCGAGCCCTACACCGACAAGGAGGGCACCGACGAGGAGTTCTGGTGGTGGCGGCCGCGCATGCTGGGTGGCCGCACCAACCACTGGGGTCGGATTTCACTGCGCTTCGGGGACTATGATTTCAAACCGAAGTCGCGCGACGGGCTCGGCTTCGATTGGCCGATTTCGTATCAGGATCTCGCGCCCTATTACGACAAGACTGAGTTGATGGTCGGCATCTATGGATCGAATGAGGGACTCGAGAACACGCCCGATTCTCCCGCTGGAATCCTCCAGACTCCACCGAAGCCGCGCGCCGGGGAATTGTTGACGAAGAAGCATTGCAAGGGACTGAACATCCCGGTCATTCCGATCCATCGCGCGGTGCTCAGTGAGAAACTCGACGGCCCTGCCCGCGCGGCGATCCTTTTCCCCAACAACCCACTGGCCCGCAAGCTTGTCGCGGAGGACATGACGGCGCGCGCGGCCTGTTTCTGGGCCACTGACTGTGGTCGTGGTTGTTCGATCCGGGCGAATTTCCAGAGCACGACCGTGCTGCTGCCGCCTGCCCTTGCCAGTGGCAATCTCGACATCATCACCGACGCGATGGTCCGCGAGGTCCTGACCGATGCCTCGGGCAAGGCCATTGGCGTCCATTACATCGACAAGCCGACCCGCGTCGATGCCATCGCCAAGGCCCGCGTGGTGATCCTCAGTGCCAGCACCTGCGAGACGGCCCGCATCCTGCTGAACTCGAAGAGCACCTTGTTTCCGAACGGCCTTGCCAACAGCAGCGGACAGGTCGGAAGGAATCTAACAGACAGCGTGGGCTCCTCGCTCGGCGGGCACATTCCCGCCATGGAAAGCCTGCCGCCCTGCAACGAGGACGGAGCAGGCGGAAACCATGTTTACAGCCCGTGGTGGAACTACAAGAACCAGGAGAAGCTCGGCTTTGCCCGCGGCTACCACATCGAGATCAACGGGGGGCGCAGCATGCCGGGCATGGCATCGCTGGGAATCCTCGATGAAACCTCGCCCGGCGTTTATGGCAAGAAGCTGAAGGAGGAGGCCCGTCGATACTACGGAGCGAACATGCGGTTTGCCGGTCGCGGCGAGATGATCCCGAACGAGCACTGCTACTGCGAACTCGATCCCAGCCGCGTGGACCAGTGGGGCATTCCGATCCTGCGGTTTCATTGGAAATGGTCCGAGCATGAGATCGGTCAGGCCACGCACATGCAGAACACCTTCGCCGAGATCATCCGGTCGATGGGAGGAAAAGCCACTCCACGACCCGGCAGGGCGGCGCTCAACAAGCCCGGTGAGATCATCCATGAAGCAGGCACCGCCCGCATGGGATCGAGTTCCAAGGACTCCGTCGTCAACTCCTTCGGCCAGACCTGGGATGTGAAGAACCTGTTCCTGATGGATGCCTCCGTCCTGCCTTCGAATCCCGACAAGAACCTCACCCTCACCGTCATGGCCCTGGCCTGGCGCTCCGCCGAGTATCTCCTCGATGAGCTGAAGAGCGGCAATCTCTGAACCCTCCGTCACCATGAATGATTCCACGCTTTCCCGTCGCGATGTCTTCAAGCTCATCGCCGCTGCCAGTGCCACCGGTGCGATGTTTTCCGATCCGGTCCAGGCCAAGCCGCCGAAGCCGCTGACCCGCGAGTTCAGGAACGCTCTCAGCGATCCGGACTTCGCCCATCCCTCGATTCCCTGGGAAAAGCCGCTCGGTGAATCCGAACTCGCGACCCTGGCGGTTCTTGTCGATTTGATCCTTCCCGGCGACGACCAGTCGCCCGCGCCGTCCGCGATCGGCGTGCCGGATTTCCTCAATGAATGGATCGGCGCCCCGTATCAGGAAAACCGGGAGGACTATGAAATACTCCGTGGTGGCCTTGCCTGGCTCAACACCTACTCCTTCCAGCGCCACAAAAAGCCCTTCGTCGAACTGTCAGAGCCCCAGCAGACCGGCATCCTCGACCGCATCTGCGATCCTTCCAAGGCCGCTCCCGAACTCGCCCAGGGTGCGCGCTTTTTCAGCAAACTGCGCATGCTCACCCTCGGCGGCTACTATTCCCATAGTGCCACGTGGAAGAGCCTCGGCTACGTCGGCAACACCCCGATCGCCGGAGCCTATCCGGGGGTGCCAGCGGAGATCATCAGGATTCTCGGACTGGAAGGGGAGATCTGAAACGGGCGGCGTGTTTCCATCCGAGGTGTTAGATAAATGAAATTGCTCCGAGGTGGCTCGCTGTGTAGTTTGGGGAGATGAAACACTTATCCTTGGTGGGCCTGGGTCTGGTGGTCCTGCTGTCAGCCTGTGCCGGGCCGAAGCAGCCCCCGCTGCCGTCGGTGGAAATGGCCAGCCGCAGTGGCAAGCCGCTTACGACCCTCCAGCGCGGCCATGCGGTCTACCTTTCCCAATGCACCCGCTGCCATGAGGCGAAGCTGCCCGAATCCATCTCCCATGAGGACTGGCACGTCGTGGTCCCCGGGATGGCCTGGAATGCCGGGATCTCGAAGACCGATGAAAGGGCCGTGCTCGCTTACCTCCTCGCCGCGAAACAAGGGTGAGTCCGGCGGCTGAACTCGCGGCCTTTGCGGGCATCATGCTGCTCGGGCAGTTCAGCCCCGGGCCGGACATGCTGCTGCTGACCCGGACTGCCTTGGCAAACGGTGGCAGGGCCGGGGTGAGGACCGCCCTCGGCATCGTCACCGGCTTGGCCGTCCATGCCGCGCTCGCGGTGCTGGGCATGGCCTGGCTGATGGAGCGCTTTCCACTGCTTGATCGTGCCCTGCACTGGGCCGCCGCCGCGTATCTACTATGGTTGTCGTGGAAACTCCTGTCCGCCTGCGTCGCCTCATTTTCAAGGTCGGGCGGGGCCGGGGAAGTGGCCGCATCGGTCTCCGGTGGTTTCTTTCTGCGGGGACTCTTGTGCAATCTCCTCAACCCGAAGGTCATGGTTTTCCTCGCCGCTGTGACCGCTCCCTTTCTACGAGGTGAGATTTCCTCGGGCCGACCGCTGGCCTTGTGGCTGATCATCGTGGTGCAGGGCGGCGCCCTCTGGTCGCTCTGGGCCCTGGTCCTGCAGTGGAGCCCGTTGCGCGATGGATACCGCCGGGCCCAGCCGCTGATCGATGGGGCCTTCGGCCTCGTTCTGCTGGGACTGGGGCTCGCCTTGGTGTTCCGCTGACGAGGAGGGGGGGCAGGCAGAAGGAACATCGAACATCGAACATCGAAATCCGAAATCCGAAATCCGAAATCCGAAATCTCCGATCTCCGATCTCCGATCCCCGATCCCCGATCTATACCGAATTGGGGCGAAAGACGGGGGCGGGCTAGGCGGTAGTGGATTCGCCGGTCCCTTGGGCTTTTGCTTGTCCCGACGGCCGGGTCTGCCTTGAATTGATCCGCATCCATCATCCTATGAAACGATCCATCCTGATTCCTGCCCT
>JAIYDT010000604.1 GCA_027487355.1 Verrucomicrobiaceae bacterium | reverse complement strand
GGACTCCGAGTGAGACCCAGATGTTTCACGGTCGCGACCGCCGGGGCATCCAGGTCCACACGCCGGACAGCAGCCTGAACCAGCGGGGCTTTGCCAACGGCTGGTGGAAACCCGGGCAATCCGCCAAGGGGATGCCTTACAAGTGGGGCGGCTTTGATACCCCGGAGTCATTCCAGAAGGCCCTGGCCCAGGGAGCCTATGCCGGTGACATCGGATCGAACGAAAAGCAGCGCCTGGGAGACGATGCGGTCAGTTCAGAGGCCTGCGGAATTGACTGCTCAGGGTTCATCTCACGCTGTTGGAATCTCCCCCGCCCCTATTCCACCAAGCAACTGCCGTCCATCTGCCGCAGGCTTTCCTCCTGGGATGCACTCAAGCCTGGAGACATCCTGCTCAACCATCGTCACGTCCTGCTTTTCAAGGGCTGGAAGGTCCAGGGAAAGGAAATCTACGCCTACGAGGCCGGTCCCTTTCCGGTCTGGCGGGTGAACGCCGCTGCCTTGGCACGGGCAAAGCTGGAGCGTAATGGCTATCGACCCTGGTCCTACCGTGGAATGCTGGATTGATCACCCGCCAGTGAAAGCGGCGAGGCGCCTAACCCTTAACAGGAGAATGGGAAACCACTAAAGTCACAAAAAGCACGAAAGCAGAAGCAACTGTCTCAATCTTCACACTCACTAGATCAATGAGTCGGAAGCGTTCTGCAACTGACTGATTTTCGTGGTTTTTCGTGATTTCCGTGGTTTCTAATTGAGGATTTAAGATCATGCAAGGACGCCGATTCCGAGGAGGAAATGCAACTGATGTTGGGTGCACTCCCGCTTCTGCCGATGCGGCTGGAATTGCCTCGAAGCCTTGACATTGAGAGGCCTGAACGGATTTTCAATCGGCATGAGTTTTACCGCTTGGGCCTTGCCGTGGATCATCGCCCTTTCGGTTGCCTACGCGCTCTATCGCGTCCTGTTCAATGATCGGCATGACTTGTGGGACTGCCTCTCGTCCCTGATTCGATCCATTCTCCGAAGTCTGCTTTTCAATCATTCCAGCCGGGCCGAACTGAGGGACAACGCGGAGCAGATGAAGTTGCTGATCCTTGTTGGGGTGAGTGCGATGGCCGGACTGATCGCCCGGGCCATCGTGATCGGATTTCAATCAAGCAGCCTTTGATTCAACTCGATTTCCTCAAGACCGACATTCGTCAAGCCGGTCACCCGTGCTCAGATGAGACCTGCAGACCATCCGCCCTGCGGAAATCCACAGGCATCCAAGGGTCTCCAGACATTCAAGGCCGGACCCACGATGCCGTCTCATGCCGCCTTTCGAAGCAGGGCCACGAGCACGCCTTGGATGATCAACTCCCGTGCAGGCACGAGATCGGGAAACTCGATGTTCTCGGCACGCAGAAAGGGCTTCCCCCTCTCCACCACATAGCGCTTGAGGGTCGTTTCGCCGTCGATCAGGGCGGCAACAATGTCGCCGTTGCGGGGTTCCCTGAATTCCAGAATCACGGTGTCGCCATTGCAAATGTGGGCATCGATCATCGAATGCCCGCGGACTTTGAGTGCGAAGGTCCGGGCGTTGCGGGGAATCCCGAGGGAGGCGATGTCGATGGAAACGCAGCCCTCGCGTTCGGTATCCGTATCCTGGGCCATGCCGGCGGCGATGTTGCCGTAGATCGGGATGTCCACGATCTGCTCGCGATCCAGTTCTTCGGGGAAAATCACCGCCCGGGCCTTCCCGGCGAGGCGTTGGATGACCCCCTTCCGCTCAAGAGCCCGCAAGTGGCTCATCGCGGCGGTCTGGCTGGCGAATCCGAAGTAGTGCTGGATCTCGCGGGTGGAGGGCATCAGACCGGTGGTCCGCTGCTTGTCCTTCAGATAGTCCACGATTTCCTGTTGGCGTGAGGTGAGTCCTTGTGACATGGCGTTGTGAACAGTGTTCGAGGGAACAAACCATGACGAAATTGATCAGGCAAGCGGAAAGATCAGGTTGATTGCAACTTGAAGCCGCAGCCCGAATCAGGCACACCCTCCTCATGCCGCGCCCGCCCTTGACCCGCCTTGCCGCGCTTTTCGTCTCCGTCGCGATGGTCAGTGCCTGCGGCGGAAGCCCTCCTCCACGCCCCACGGCCCCGAACGCGCCACAAGTCCGCCCCTCCTCCGGCGCGGTTCCCAGCCAGGCTCCGCCGGCGGTTGCCGCGCAGAGTGCCATCGTGGTGGACCCCGACACCGGTCGCGTGCTCTACGCCAAGAACGCCGACGTTCCCCGCGCCGTGGCCAGCACCCAGAAGATCATCACCGCGCTGTGCGTGCTCGATGCCGGGGACATCGACAAGACCGTGGTCGTCGAGCAATCCGACACCGCCTGCGAGCCCACCAAGCTGGATCTGAAGCCGGGCGAGACCTACACCCGCCGCGAGCTGCTGAAGGCCCTGATGGTGAAAAGCGCCAACGATGTCGCCCGCGCGCTGGCCCGTGATGTGGCGGGCAGCCAGGAGGCCTTTTCGGCCATGATGAACCGCAAGGCGGCGTCGCTCGGCATGCGCAACTCCCGTTTCCTGAATCCGAACGGCCTCACCCTTCCCGGCCAGCAGTCCACCGCCCGCGACATGGCGATCGCCGCACGGGCTGCCTATCGGAGCCCCCTGCTGCGCTCCATCGTGGCCACGAAGTCGATGACTTTCCGCTATCCCGACGGACGGGTGAAACTGCTGGAAAACACCAACCGCATCCTCAAGTCGGTGCCCTACTGCAACGGCATGAAAACCGGCACCACCGATCTGGCGGGGCGCTGCCTGGTCTGCACCGGCTCGCTCAATGGTCGCTCGGCGATCATCGTGATCCTGAAATCAAACACGCCGAACGTCTGGAAGGACGGGGAAAAACTCCTGCGCTGGGCTCTCGAAAGCCCGACGGCAGGTTGAGCCACGGCCATGCCGCGCTCGCCGGGATCCGAGCTCCAGCAGATCGCTTCGGATGGGCTGCTGCGCCGCCTGCGCGCCCTCGACTCCGGAACAGGCCCGGTGGTGATGCGCGACGGTCGCAGCCTTCACAATTTCGCCTCGAACGACTACCTCGGCCTGGCGTCGCATCCAAAGCTGACCGAGGCCTTCATCGAGGGCGTGCAGCGCTACGGAGCAGGAGCGGCATCGGCGCGATTGGTTTGTGGCACGCTGCCGCCGCATCAGGTTCTTGAGGAAGCCCTAGCCGAGGCCAAGGGAACAGAGGCCTCGCTGGTCTTCGGATCGGGCTTCGCCACCGCGTTGGGCTGCCTCCCGGCGATCGTGGGTCGGGGCGACACCATCATTCTGGACAAGCTGGCCCATGCCTCGCTGATCGACGGGGCCCGGCTGTCCGGCGCCACGCTGCGGGTCTTTCCCCACAACGATTTCGCCAAGCTGGACCGGCTTCTCACAAGCCTGCGCGCCAAGAACGCCACCGGCAGGATCCTGGTGGTGACCGAGTCGGTGTTCAGCATGGACGGCGATCTTTGCCCGCTGGAGGAAATGGTGCCGGTGGTGGAGCGTCATGGGGCCTTGTTGTGGCTGGACGAAGCGCACGCCTTTGGATTGTTCGGAGAAAGCGGCATGGGCGTGGCCGCCTCGCTGGGACTTCAGGATCGGGTGACGTTTCAAATGGGCACCTTCAGCAAGGCTGCGGGTTTGTCCGGCGGATACGTGGCGGCTTCCAGGGAATGGATCGACCTGCTGGTGAATCGCGCCCGGGCCTTCATCTACTCGACCGCCCCTCCCCCTGCCTTGGCGCATGCCTGCCTCGCTTCCCTTCAACTCATCCGCTCAGCGGAAGGCGATGCGCTCAGACAAAAGCTGCAAGCACATCTAACAACATTCGACCCATCTTCGCCGTCGATGCCGCGTTCAGCGATCGTGCCCGTCATCCTTGGGGAAAACGAACGGGCCCTCGCGGCCTCCGCCCGTCTGGAGGAACTCGGTTTCCTGGTGCCTGCGATCCGTTATCCGACCGTCCCAAGGGGCTCCGCGCGGCTCCGGATCAGCCATTCCGCCGCGCATGAGACGGCGACTGTCCGGGCGCTTGTGGAGGCCCTCAGTAGTATGGCTTCAGCATGAGATAACAGATCGGACCGGTGATGGCGACGTAGAGCCAGATCGGGAAGACCCATTTCGAAAGCCGTCGATGGTCGGCAAAGCGATTCGTCACGGCGGCGATCCAAGTGAAAAGAATGCAAGGCAGGCTGAGCCCCGCGAGCGAGATATGGGAAATGAGCAGGAAGAGGTAAACCGAGCGGATCGTTCCGGTGCCGCCGAACTTGGTTTCCACGGTGGTGAAATGGTAGGCGACGTAGCAGAGCAGGAACAGGATCGAGAGGATCATCGCCGCGTTGATGAAGCGCTTGTGCAGGGCGATCTTCCCCTGCTTCACGGCGGCGATCGCCCCGATCAGGGAAACGGCGACCAAGGAGTTGAGCACGGCGTGGACCGGCGGCAGGAACTTGAACGACCAGCCCTCCGGCAAAGGGATGCGCATTTCCGGGCGGCGCATCAGCCCGACCAGCACCAGGACCACGGCGGTTAGAACCCAGGCAACGATGCCGAGGGTCTTCGATAGTTTCTCATTCGCGGGCCGGGACAGCCACTGCTTGCGCTCGTCATTCATCATTTCTTGAGTTCAGTCGATTTGCCGAGCTCCGCGCGGAGTCTTGCATAGAGCTCGGTCTTGAGGGTTTCGTAGAGCTCCGGCTGGCGCTTCTGGGCGTCCTCCGAGCGGGACTCGGCGAGCGGCCACTTGCCAACCACCTGCCAGTTGCGATCCACCATCATGAAAGCGAGGTCGTGTTGGAAGCGGCCGTTGGCATCAATGTCCGCCTGGTTGGTGCGCTCGCGGATGCCGAAGAACTTCAGCTCCTTCTCCAAGTATTCGTGGGTCGCCTTTTCGTCCCCCGCATTGACGAACCACCAATTCTTCGCGTCGGCCCCGAGGGCAGCGGCGTATTCCTTGAGGCGCTCGACGCTGTCCTGGCTGGGATCGACCGAGATGCAGACGATCTGGAAGTCCGGGTTGGCCTTGAACTCATCGTAGATCGCGCGGAGTTCGGCACCGTTGCGCTGGGCGCAGTGCGGGCAGATGGCGAAGAACTCGGCCACGATCCAGACCTTGCCCTTGAGATCGGAAAGCTTCACCTGCTCGCCCGCCTGGTTGACGCCGGTGAGATCGCGCTGGATCGGAAACCACTCCTGCACTTTCTGTCGCCCGACGTTCTCGACAAGTTGCGGATCCACCTTTCTGAAACCGGACCGCACATACATGGCGGCCCCGATGATCGCCGCGGAGATCACGACGACGCCGGCGTAGAGGAGGATGATCTTCGATTTCGGGTTCATGTGTTTTCGTGGGGTTCGAGCAGCAGTGCGTCGATCGTGCGGATGAGGACCTCTTCCATGAGTTCGGCGTTGGTCTTGTCGGAACCGCTTTTCAGGCCTTGCCGGTCGTAAGAGTCGGCGGCGTCGAAATCGAACTCCACCACCGCGCGGCCATTTTTTCCCTGGCGCAGGTGGCGGTTGCGATCGACGACCATGATCTTTGGATTGTAGGCCCATTTCCCGGCATCGAAACTCGGCATGACTCCGAGCTTGAACTTGTCCTTGAGATACTTGCGGAAGAGATCCTTCTGGGTGAAGTCCGCCCCGGCACTGGCGAACCACCAGGTGGGAAGTTGGGCACCGATTTCGGATGCCGTCTTTGCCATCACGGCCGGGGGCTCATTTTCCGGATCGACGGTGATGCAGACGAAGCGGACTTCCGGGTTTCCCGAATACTTCTTCTGGATCCGAAGCATGACCTCGCGGCTGCGTTTCCAGGAATCCGGCTGGTTCACGGACACCGCGCAGGCGAGCCAGACGCAGTTGTCGAGTTCGAGCAGCCCGGCGGCACTGCCATCCTGACGGACGACGGCGAGGTTCTCGTTGAGGCGACCGTAGATCGGCGGGCGCGTGTCGTAGGCCTGCTTTTTCGCGACCTTCGAGTAGGCGTAGAGAATCCCCACACCGCCGACGATCATGATGGCGACAAGAATGAAGGCGGTCCGGCGCAGTTTGCGCGGATCACGGATCGCAGGTTCGAGCGTTTTCGGGTCCAAGGCCATCGGGCGGCGGACCGTAGCCTAGACCCACGCGATGGCAAGTAAACCGAGTGAAATTGGCAGATACAGCAGGGTGAAGAAGAACAGGCGTCGGGCGTTGGTCCGTTCACCAAGCTTCTGGAAACGGAAGGCCAGCGCAGCCATCACCAGCGCGAGCACGGTCCCGCCGATGCCCCAGGACCAGCCGGCGAAGCCCATGATCGAGGGCATGAGCGACACGGCGGCGAGGACGAGCGAGAAAATCAGGGCGAGCATCCCGCTTTTCCGGCCGGAGACATCGCCGTTCGACCACATCTTGTAGTCGGCCTTTTCATACTCCTCGCGGCAGATCCAGCTGATCGCGACGAAATGTGGAAGCTGCCAGAGGAAAAGCAGCGCAAACAGGAACAGCGCCTCCCAGCCGAGCTTGCCGCCCGCGCCGACCCAGCCGATGACGGGCGGGATCGCGCCGGGAATGGCCCCGACGAGGGTATTGGTGGTGCTGAAGCGTTTCAGCGGCGTGTAAACGAAGACGTAGATCGCGACAGTGGCAGCAGTCAGGTAGGCCGCCATTTCATTGACCCGGACGGCGAGGTGGATGATGCCGAGGGCGGAAAGCACCCAGCCGACTCCGAAGGCGAAAGGCGGAGCCATGCGGCGGGAAGGCAGCGGACGATTCTTGGTGCGGCTCATCCGGGCATCGAGGTCGATTTCGATGAGCTGGTTGAAAGCGGCGGAGCCGAAGGCCGCGGCCATGGTGCCGACGAGGGTGTCGATCAGCCGGACCCAGTCGAAGGCGTGTCCACGCGAGGCCAGCAGGAAGCCGAAGAAGGCGGTGATCAGGACGAAGAAGTTCAGCCGCACCTTCATCAGCACGGCAAGATCCTGCCGCAGTCCGGGAATCGGCACGAGGGGTTC
>JAIYDT010000156.1 GCA_027487355.1 Verrucomicrobiaceae bacterium | reverse complement strand
CTCATGCGCAGAAGCTTGGCGCGCTCACTCTCAGATAGTTTCACCTCCGGCGCGACTCTCATACCAGAAACATAGCAAATTTTGGATAAGAGTCAATTTGTAAGACGGACTACACTAGCACCATCCACGGACTCCCGCGAAGGCGCTTCGGTTTCTCTTGAGATAGGGCGCGATTCCAGGACGGTTTCGATTGATCCACCTGGTCACCCACTGATTCAAATCGCGCAGGCGCTTGAGATTCATGGATTCGATTCAGGTGTTTGGCTCAAGTCGGAATGGATGGCAGTATTAACTCGTGGCAAGATGGACTGACCTCCGCTCTGCATGGGATTGGAGAGCCGCTTCGAAAATGCGATGGGATTCGCAGGCTTCCTCTGGCGTGGCGCAGCCGAAGCGATCGCCCAGAAGGCCTTCCCGCTCCATGAGGTAGGACGCCCACATCTGCTGGATCACGTCGGGAAATCCCGGCTCGAAGATGCCGCCCGTCACCGTCTTGAACGGAGTGGCAAATCCCAGTTCGGTGCGCTTCCACCACTGCTCCTTGCCTCGCTCGAACAGCCACAGGGTTTTCGGCTCCGCCGTGCTGAATCGAACGCCGCCGTCGGTTCCCAGAATTTCGATGAACCAGGTGTTGGTGGCTCCTGGGGCCAGACGTTTCATTTCCAACCGGAGCACTGCCTCTTTGCCGTGCATCGTGGACCAGGCGTGAATCAAGGCATTGTCCCAGGTGTCGCAGGTGGCCATGCCTCCCCTGCCGTCTGGTCGCTCGGCATAACCCTTCTGCAATTGGGCAAAGAGGGAGGAAGGCGTCCAGCCGAGGCGCAGCGGCAGGTGAAGGGCATGCATGCCGAGGTCGTTCAGCACGCCCGCCTGACCGCAGGTCGCACTCAGCCGCTTCCAGTTGGCGGGCTTGGCGGGATCGAGGTCGCTGCTGTGGTGGAAGCCGGACACCACTTCGAGAATCCGTCCGATGCCGCCATCCCGGGCGATCTCGAAGGCCCGCTGGGCACCGGGAAAGAACGGCATTTCCGAGCTGCATCTCACAAAGTGCCCGCTGGTCCGGACGGCCTCCAGAATCCTGGTCGCAGCTCCGAGGTCGATGCCGAAGGGTTTCTCGGCGAAGAGGTCCTTCCCGGCGGCGAGAACATCCAGATAAACCTTTTCATGAAGATCATGCGGGACCGCGACATACACCACCTCCACTTCCGGATTGGCGAGAAGTTCGTGATAACTCGTGGTCTTCTGGCGGCACGAGGGAATCCGGTCGAACCAGGACAGGGTGGTCGGATTGAGGTCGGCCACCGCCGTCAGGACCGGACGCACCGGCAGGTCGACGAGGGCACACCAACGTGCAAATGCGCTCGCCATTTCGCGACCCATCAGGCCGCCTCCGATGATGCCGATGTGGATGTCTTTCATGGTGAAATGGATGGGCTCGTCTCCTGCCGGTAACTGCGGGCAAGAAGGGTCACCGGCTGGATCACCTCGATCGGCGAACCGATGGCTTTGAGTCCGGACTGGATCTGCAGATGACATCCGGGATTGGAAGTCGCAAGGACGGCCGCGCCGGAGGCATGAAGGTGCTTGAGCTTCCGATCCAGAAGTGCGGCGGATTGCTCGGGCTGGACGATGCTGTAGATGCCCGCACTGCCGCAGCACCAGGAGGATTCCTTCAACTCCACCAGCTTCACTCCGGGCAGCAGTTGCAGAAGCTGCCGGGGTTGTTGAGTCACCTTCTGCCCATGGGCGAGGTGGCAGGACTCATGATAAGCCACAGTCATGGAATCAGGGTTCGCAGCGGTGAGGGGAGCACGACATCCGATCTCCATCAGCCATTCGTGAATGTCACGCAGCTTTGAATCCCAGTTTCGTGCCTTGTCGGCGTAGGCGGGATCGTTCTCGAGCAACGTCCCATAGTGTCGAAGATGCGAGCCGCAGCCTCCGGCGTTGCTGATGATGGCATCGTAGTCGTCAGGCGGCAGCTGATCGATCATTCGTCGCGCCAGCTCGGCAGCCAGCATCGGCTCGCCGTTGTGGGAATGAAGGGATCCGCAACAAGATTGAACCGCAGGGGTATGAACCTCGCATCCGTTCGCGAGCAGGACGTCGGCGGTGTCGCGGTTGATTTCCGAGAAGGCGAGGTCCTGCACGCAGCCGGTGAGCAAGGCCACCTTGAACCTGATATCATTTCCGGGCCGCTCCACCGGATCGATCATTTCATTGGAAAACCGGTCCGAGATTCGCGGGCTGAGTGCCTCGAGACGACCCAGCTCCGCAGGCAGGATCCGCATCTGATGGAGCCGCTTGGTGAATGATTCCAATCCGCTGCCCTGGTAAAGCCAGAGGAGCCGACCGGCCATTCTCAGCAGTCGTGGTCTCATGAAGAGGACACGCAGCGTGATGAAGCGCCAGAAACCGCGAAGCGGGGAATTGTTGATTCCCGACTTCTCGATGTCGGCGCGAGCGGTCTCAAACAACTGCGCATAGTCCACTCCCGCCGGGCAGGCGGTTTGGCAGGCCAGACAGCCCAGGCAGTAGCTCATCTCATCGGCGAAGCCCCGCGTGATCTCCATCTCGCTGTCCGCCACCGCCCGCATCAGTGCGATGCGTCCGCGCGGGCTGCTCCGTTCACGCTTCGTGGCATCGAAGGTCGGGCAGGTTGGAAGACACATCCCGCAATGCATGCATTGCTGGAGGATCGAGTAGTCGAGCTGTTTGAGTGATCCGGCCATGGGCGGTCAGTCGAAGATCTTGCCTGGGTTCAGCCGGTTGTGCGGATCGAGGGCGCGCTTGACCGTCCTCATGAGCTCGTAGCTGGCATCGCCCAGTTGCTGTTTGAGCCATGGCTTCTTCGCCAGACCCACCCCGTGTTCGCCGGTGATGGTGCCACCGAGGCTAAGGGTCTTTTCGACGATCGCCTCCAGCGCGAGATGCACCCGCTGCATTTCCTCCTCATCCCGCTCGTCGGTGAGGAAAGTTGGATGAAGATTGCCGTCGCCCATGTGGCCGAAGGTTCCGACCATCAGGCCGTATCGGGTGGCGGTGGCGGCAATGAAGGAGACCATCTCCGCCAGGGCGCTGCGCGGCACGGTGATGTCCTCGAGAATCGTCGTCGGCCTGACCCGTGCCAGGGCCGAGAACGCGCTGCGGCGGGCCGATGCGAGCTTCAGGGCTTCCTGCTCATCCTGCGCGATCTGGACCTCTCTGGCTCCGTGGGACCGGGCGATCTCGACCATCCGGGTTGCCTCATCCTCGACGGCAGCGGGATGACCGTCGGTTTCCATGAGGAGAATCGCCTCGCAATCGGTCGGCAGTCCGATCTTCGCGTAGTCCTCCACGCAGCCAATCGTGATCCGGTCGAGAAATTCCAGGGTGCAGGGAATGATCCGCGCCGCGATGATGGAGGAGACCGTCTCCGCCGCGTCCTCCATGCGGTCAAAGGTGGCCAGGAGGGTGCGCCGCGCCAGAGGACGGGGAAGCAGCTTGAGCAGGACCTCTGTCACGATGCCCAGGGTTCCTTCGGAGCCGACGAAAAGATCCTTCATCGAGTAGCCCGCCACGTCCTTCACGCAGGCATTCCCGAGGCTGACGATCCGGCCATCCGGCAGCACGACCTCCATGCCCATGACGTAATTACGAGTGACGCCGTACTTGAGCCCGCGAAGGCCTCCGGAGTTCTCGGCCACGTTTCCACCGATCGTGCTGATGCGGAGGGAACCTGGATCGGGCGGATAGAAAAGTCCGTGTTCGGCGGCTGTTTCATCCAGCTTGGCGGTGATGACTCCGGCCTGGGCCCGCAGGGTGAGATTTCGCGGATCGACGGAAAGGATCCGGTCCATCTGGACCAGGCAGATGACTAGCGCTTGATCCGTCGGCACGCTGCCGCCGCTGAGGCCGGTGCCGGATCCACGGGTCACAACTGGGATGCCGGCGTCATTCGCCAGCCGGACGCAGGCGGACACCTCCTCCGTCGTGTTGGGAAATACCACGGCTCCCGGAGTTGCCTTGAAGGTCGCGGTGCCGTCAAAGCCGTAGGGGATCAAATCCTCGATCGCGGTGAGGACACGCTCGCTTCCCAGCAGCGAGATCAGGGCTTGGACCAGCGACTCCCTCATGGTCTCAGCGGAGGGTCGTGAGGGTGATGGACGGGTGGCGTGCCAGACAATCCCTAACAGGAAGCAAGCCTCCTGAAGGACTGGCATGGGTCAGGCAGGCGGCGGCGGCCGAGGTGGCCATCCGCAGGCACTCGGAAATCTCCCATTCCTCCTGCAGGCCGAACAGGTATCCGGCGGCGAGGGCATCCCCGGCTCCGTTGGCACTCACCACCTGGTCGCTGGGGATTTCATGAGCCTCACAGCGGATGATTCCGGAGGCATCGCAGACGATCGCACCGGATCGATCATGAAGGATGACCTGGCGTCTCACTCCGAATTCAAGCAGCATTCTAGCGGCCTCACAGGCGGCATCCATTGAGAATTCCTCGCCAGTTGAAATCTTCACGCCGGTCACCAGTTCCGCCTCACGATCATTGACGAAAAGATGGTCCACGTAGGGAAGGGCGGACACCACTTTCTGCCTGAACCCCGGATGTTCCAGACTGACCAGATCGACGGAGGTGGACAGCCCGGCGGCAAGAGCCCTTTCGAGGAGGAGGGAAGCCCGGGTTCGTCCGCTGTCGGAGTCGCCCGCATCGAGTGCATCCAGCAGCATCAGATAGGCGAGATGGAAATGGCTGGCCCGGGTCAGCTCGAAATCGACATGCTGGATGTCAAAAACCGAATTCGCCCCGCGGCGATGGAAGAAGGTGCGCCTGCCGGTCGATTTCACGCAGATCACTTCGGTGTAGGAGGTGGGTTCACCCTCCACCTGGTGCAACTGTGCGGTGTTGATCCCGGCCTCAGCGCACTCGTTGAGGATCCACCCGCCATCGGCATCCCGGCCCACGCATCCAGCGGCTTCCAGCGGGAAGCCCGCCATCATGGCCGATAGATCCTTCAGGACATTGAACGGCCCTCCGCCATTCGAGTACATCTCGGAGCTGATCGACGAGAGCATGTCCTGCTCCGGCCACAGATCGACCATCCGCAGGTGGTCCACGATGAAATTGCCCGCACAAATGATTCCACG
>JAIYDT010000314.1 GCA_027487355.1 Verrucomicrobiaceae bacterium | reverse complement strand
GCCAACCAGACCACGGCGACCTTCGCGGTGGCGGCGGTTGATGATGCTTTGTCCGACGGCACCCAGAGCGTGGTGATCAATGCCTCCGCATCCGGCTACACGCAGGGTTCGGCAACGGTTTCCGTCACCGACAACGAAGTCTCCCTCGTCGGGGTGCCCCCCGGCGCTGCGAACACTCCATCGAATGCCACCTGGATCGCGTCCCTCGCAGCAGGCACGGCTGGCAACCCCGCCTTGTTCCGTCTTGGCACTGGCAGCAGCCTTCCTGCCGGGCTCACCTTGGATGCCTCCACCGGCCTGATTTCCGGGACGATCAGTCCTTCCGCCAGCGGGACCTTCACGGTCGTCATCGAGCGCTACAACTCGGCCAACGAGGTGACGAGTCAGACCTTCTCCTTGAATGTCGCAACGGCCTCGGGCTTTGCCGGTTGGGTCGGTGGCTACCAGACACTTTCGAACGCAGCCGCGACGGCCGACCCTGACGGCGATGGTCTCGCCAACGTGATCGAGTACTACCTCGGGCTGAACCCCGGTCTTGTGGATTCAAGCGGCAAGCTGACCGGAACACGGACCTCCACCTCGCTGAGCCTCACCTATCGTCGAAAAAAAGGCGTCAGCGGACTCAATCCGGTGGTCGAGTGGTCCAATACGCTGGCGAACGGCTCATGGTCCGTCAACGGGGTGTCCGAAGTGGTTCTGGAGGACAATCCAGGTGACCAGCTGGTAAAGGCTTCAGTAACCATTTCTGGCGCGGATCCGAAGAAGTTCATGAGGCTGCGGGTGGCTCTTCTACCCTAAACGAGCAGCATTTTCCATTGCGCTTGCCCGCCCCTCTGGATGGGCATAAGCGAGGGGCGGCGATGGAATTGGAACTTCTCCAACAACACCTGATGGAACTGCTGCGGCGGGGGGATTTCCCCGGTCTCAAGCAGCAGCTCCAGTCGCTGTTGCCGGCGGACTTCGCGGAGGCCATCAAGGCCCTGGCGGCGGAGGAGCAGGCGGTTCTTTTCCGGCTGCTGCACACCGAGACGGCGGCCGAGGTGTTCGAGTATCTTCCGGTCGAGGATCAGGAGGCGCTCATCCATGCGATGGGAAATGTGGAGTCGGCGAAGATCCTCGACGCCATGGCCTCCGATGACCGCACCGCGTTGCTGGAGGAACTACCGGCCCATGTCTGCGCCCGACTGGTCGAGCTACTCTCCCCTTCGGAAAGGCGGATCGCCCTGCGTCTGCTCGATTATCCCGAGGACAGCGTGGGCCGCCTGATGACCTCCGAGTTTTTCACGATCCGGGATTTCTGG
This sequence comes from Verrucomicrobiaceae bacterium, assembly GCA_027487355.1. Classification (GTDB taxonomy): domain Bacteria; phylum Verrucomicrobiota; class Verrucomicrobiia; order Verrucomicrobiales; family Akkermansiaceae; genus Luteolibacter. Next base: position 1,448 of record JAIYDT010000314.1, on the reverse strand, counting down.
ACAGCAGGAGAAGTCCTCGAACACATCCGTCGGCATGGTCGCGACAGCGAGACCCTCAACGTCCTCTATGTCGTGGACGGCAATGGAAAGCTGCTCGATGACGTCCGCATCCGTGAGTTCCTGCTCTGTCCGCTCGATGTCACCGTGCTCCAACTCCGCGATGAGGCCTGTGTGGCCCTGATGGCCTCGGATGACCGCGAGACTGCGGTGGCGGCGTTTCGCAAGTATGACCGGTCGGTCCTTCCAGTGGTGGACAGCCAACGGGTGCTGGTTGGCATCGTAACGGTGGATGATGTTCTCGACGTGGCAGAAGAAGAGGCCACGGAAGACATCCAGAAGCTCGGCGGCATGGAGCAACTGGACGAGCCCTACATGGACATTTCCTTCGGGAGGCTCCTGAGAAAGCGCGCCACCTGGCTGGTGGTGCTGTTCGTCGGTGAACTCTTCACGGCCACCGCGATGAAGCACTACGAAAAGGAAATGGCGAAGGCGCTGGTGCTTTCCTTCTTCGTGCCGCTGATCATCTCGAGCGGTGGCAACAGCGGTTCGCAGGCCGCCACGCTCATCATTCGTGCGATGGGAATCGGCGAGGTGAGGCTGAAGGACTGGTGGCGGGTGATGCGCCGTGAAATCTTTTCAGGCTTGAGCCTTGGAATCATCCTCGCGGTTCTGGGCGCGCTGCGGATCGCCATCTGGTCGGGTCTTTTCCCCGGCATCTATGGGGAGCACTGGAGACTCATCGCCCTGACCGTCAGTCTTTCGCTGGTTGGAGTCGTCTTGTGGGGAACCTTTTCCGGGTCGATGCTGCCATTCCTTCTGAAACGGCTGGGGCTCGACCCGGCGACCTCGTCGGCCCCCTTTGTGGCCACGCTGGTGGACGTGACCGGACTGGTGATCTACTTCGCCGTTGCGGGAGTCATCCTCCATGGTTCGCTGCTATAGTCCGCTCTTCACGGGCAGTCCCAGGGGAGAGGCAGTCCAGGTGCCTGGTGGGATCGGGAACGGATGATTCTGAGTGGTCTTAGGGCCCCGAAGACCGGCTTCGGCCCGACCGCAAACGCCGTCGCCAAGCAGGTTTTTTGCCTGTCGGCCCCTCACAAGCATCCCCCAAACGGGGGGATTTTGCGTCCATGGATTGGATTTACCATGTAGCCCCTTGACGGCGCGAAGTTGTTGGTGAACTTCTGCGCAATCCGAAAACCCAATTTCCCGAATGGCTGGCATCTTCCTTCGCCGGTTCATGCTGTGGTGAGGTGATCTCGTCGCGCATGAGCCAACCCATCATTCATTTCCGTTAGCTCGCGACACTGTCGCGCCGATGAAAGGAACGCCTCCAGCCTCTCGGGATCATTGGGAGATCCGCCCCCCCATCACATCTCCAACTCCTCCCACCAATACCTCCATGAAACCCACTCGTTTCTCCACGTCCCGCTCCTTCCTTGGAACCG
>JAIYDT010000369.1 GCA_027487355.1 Verrucomicrobiaceae bacterium | reverse complement strand
GCTACCGCTTGATCGGATCGAGTCCCGACCATTTCATCCGCCCGGGTCGCGCCAAGCTTCCCGGGCGTTTTCATTCGTAGCTGGAGCGTCCCGCTCCAGTCCGTTTCTGGAGCATCCTGCTCCAAGTCTTCCTCTTCATTTCGAGTTTAGGATTTAGAATTTCGTGCTTTCTCTAAACCTCATCGTCGGCCTCGGAAATCCGGGGCGGCAGTATGAAATGACCCGCCACAACGTCGGGTTCATGGTGCTGGACCGTCTCGCGACCCAGGCTGGGGTGGCCTTCGAAACCAAGCCGAAGTGGCAGTCCCATCTTGCCAAGCTGCCCAATGGCACCCTGCTGCTCAAGCCGCAGACCTTCATGAACCTCAGCGGTCGCGCCGTGCAGCAGATCCTTGCCTTCCACAAATGGGAGCCGACGCAGATGCTCGTCGTTTATGATGACGCCGCCCTGCCATTGGGAAATCTCCGCTTTCGCGAAAAAGGCTCCCATGGTGGCCACAACGGCATTCGCTCGATCCTCCAGCACCTCGGGACCGATGGCTTTCCGCGCTTGAAAATAGGCATCGGCGGCAGCACCGAAGGCGAAATGGTCGGCCATGTGCTGGGAGATTTCCGGCTCGAAGAACGCGAGCTGCTTGAAAACACGCTTGCTAGTGCCGTTTCCGCCGTACAGGTTGCGCACTCCCAAGACGTCGCGACTGCGGCGAACCGCTTTAATACCCGCAACTCACCACCATCACCATGAGCCGCAAATACGAAGGACTGATCATTCTGAACACCAAGGGCGCCGAAGGCAGCGTTGACGAACTCGTCAGCTCCGTCGGCAAGGAACTCGAAGCCGAAGGCGCCAAGATCGGTGGCGTGAACCAGATCGGTCGCCGCAAGTTCGCCTACGAGTCCCGCCACCTCGATGCCGGCCACTACGTCAGCTACAGCTTCGCCGCCGAGCCAGCCGCGCTTTCCAAGATCCAGGCCCGCCTGGCGCTGAACACCAAGGTGCATCAGCATCACTTCCAGCGCGTTGCCTGAGTTTGATCTGTTCGTCTGAACAGAATCCACTTGCCTGCATGCGCCTGAATTCGTAGGATCCTCCCTGCCATGGCCAATTTGAACAAAGTCCTCCTTTTGGGGAACCTGACCCGCGATCCCGAGCTCCGCTACACCCCGAAAGGCACGGCGGTCGCGGACATCGCGCTGGCGATCAATCGCGTCTGGACGAACGAGCAGAACCAGAAGCAGGAGGAAACCACCTACGTCGACATCACCCTCTGGGGACGTCAGGCGGAGCTGGCCCAGCAGTACCTCACCAAGGGCCGCGGCTGCTTCATCGAAGGCCGCCTCCAGATGGACACCTGGGAGGACAAGGCCACCGGCCAGAAGCGCAGCAAACTCAAGGTCGTCGCCGAGAATCTCCAGTTCCTCCCCGACGGCAAGGGTGGCCCCGGCGGTCCCCAACAGCCCAGCGGTGGCCGTCCGGCCCCCGCTCAGAGCTCCGGCTCACCGCAAGGAGGGTCAGCAGCGCCCCACACCGACTTCCACGAAGAAGACGACATCCCGTTCTGAGAAATGGACCGCGAACTTTAGTTCGCCAGTCTTTGTTGGAACCCGCGGCGAACTAAAGTTCGCGGTCCATTCTGGATAGCCACTCTTCCAGAATCGGCCCATCGGCTTCGGCCCAGTGGAGTTCTTGAAGCGAGATGGGATCTACCCAGCGGACCTCGGCGTGATCGAGAGGCTTGGGCTCGCCGCTCCTGATCCGGCAGACGAAAGGGATAAGCCGGATCGGGCCACGCCCGTAATCCCAGAGGACCGCAGTCAGCGGGCGGAGGATCTCGACCTCGACGTCCAGCTCTTCCCGCAGTTCGCGGATCAACGCGGTTTCAGGCGACTCACCCGCTTCGATCTTGCCACCGGGAAATTCCCAGCGGTTTGCCAGATGTTTCCCCGGAGGACGAAGGCAGGCGAGCACCCGGTTGGTGGCATCCGTGATGATTCCGCAGACGACGTCGATCATGCGGCCCGACTTTGTGGCCTCACCTTGCGCTGTCAAATCCGGAGCCTGCGTTTGACAAGCCGCCGTCTGGAGGTGTTGCTCGGGCATGTCCAGAATCCTTGCGTGCCTTGTTGCCTGTTCGTCGTTTGCCTCTGCCGCCTTGGTGGAAAAGACCGTCATCTATGAGCAGGACGGGAAGAAGCTGGAAGGCTTCCACGTGTATGACGACGCGGTGACCGGAAAGCGTCCGGGGGTGCTGGTGATCCATCAGTGGACCGGCCTGACCAACTACGAGAAGGAGCGCAGCCGGATGCTGGCGAAGCTCGGCTACAACGTCTTCGCGGCCGACATCTACGGGCAGGGAATCCGTCCGGTGCCGCCTGCGGCCGGGCAGGAGGCAGGAAAGTACAAGACCGACCGGACGCTCTACCGCGCCCGCCTGATGGCCGGGCTGGATCAGCTGAAGAAGGACGAACGCACCGAGGTCACGAAGCTCGGCGCGATCGGCTACTGCTTCGGTGGGATGGGCTCGCTCGAACTCGCCCGAGCCGGAGTCGATCTCAAGGGCGTGGTTTCCTTCCACGGAAGCCTCGATGCTGGCGATGGGCTCGCAGCCGCGAAGGGTGGCGTGAAGGCCAAGGTGCTCGTGCTTCACGGCGCGGATGATCCATACGCGCCCGCTGCCCAGGTGGAGGGATTGAAGAAGGAAATGGAAGCCGCCGGAGTGGATTCGAAGGTCGTGCTCTATCCCGGCGCGGTCCATTCGTTCACCCAGCCCGCTGCCGGAAATGATCCTTCCAAGGGAGCGGCCTACAACGAAAAGGCCGACCACGAATCCTGGGACGCGATGAAGGCCTTCTTCGATGCAGCGTTCGGCAAGGTGGCTCCCTGAGCTGTCGCGAAACCTGATTTCAAGTTTCCGCTTCAAACCTGTCCCGTGACTCTCCAGAGTTCCGGGACCATGCGTTTTCTCTTTCCTGCCATCGCTTTGGTGGTGCCTACCTTCGCCGCCCAACCGCTGGAAATTCGTTTCACCACCGCCCCTGCGCCGTCCACCAAGACGACCAGCGGTGGTTCGATGGAATCCGCGGCGACCTATCCTTCCACCAACTGGGAAAGCCAGGCCCAGCCGATCGGAAATGGCCGCATCGGCGCGATGATCTTCGGCAACCCGCTTAAGGAGCGCATCCAGTTCAACGACGCCAGCCTGTGGTCCGGTGGTGCGAACCCTTCCGGCGGCTACGACGTCAACGACTTCGGCTGCTATCAGAATTTCGGCGATCTCTTCCTCGAAACTGCTGGAGCGGCCTCAGAGCCCACCGTCAACGATCCCACTTCCCCGAGCGGCCAGATGCCGTTCAACGCGCCGGAAAACGTCACCGCCGCCAACGATGGCGATCCGAAGTCGAAATGGTGCGTCGAGCACGGCGGCAAGGAGATCTCCTGGCAGCAGGATCTCGGCAAGCCGACCGCCATTCCCGGCTACAGCTTCACCTCGGGCAACGACATCCCTGCCCGCGATCCGCGCACGTGGAGGTTCGAGGGCTCGGATGATGCCAGCAAGTGGAACACGCTCGACGAGCACAAGGACGAGCCCGCCTTTGAAAAACGCGGTGAAACGAAGAGCTATACGGTGCCATCGGACAAGTCCCGCGCCTTCCGCTACTACCGCTTCGTGTTCGCCCCGGCAAAAGACGCGCCGCACTTCCAGGTCGCGGAGATCGGCTTGAAGGGCGTCGGCAAAGCGGCGGATTCGCCTGCACTCGATGGCTTTTCCCGCACGCTCGACCTCGCCACCGCCACGCACAAGACCACTTGGAAAGAGGACGGCGTGACCTACACCCGCGAGGCCTTTGCCAGCAAGCCGGACGAGGTCATCGTCGTCCGCCTCAGCGCCGACAAGCCCGGCAAGGTCGCAGGCAGCCTGCGACTAACAGGTGCCCACAAGGAAACCTCCACCGCCAAGGGCAGCGACGCGATGTTCTCCGGTGTTCTCTCCAATGGCCTGCGCTATGCCGCACGGGTCCACGCGGTTTCCGAGGGCGGAAAGATCACCGTCGAGGGCGATCGCGTGAGCTGGACCGGAAACACCGTCACTCTCTTTCTCGCCGCTGCGACCGACTATGCGCTCGATCCGAAGAAAAGCTTCCGCAGCGGGGTTGATCCGGTTTCCGCAGTCGAGAAGCAGATCACCGCAGCGGCCTCGAAGCCCTATGCGACCCTTTTGAGATCCCACGTCGCCGACTTCCAGAAGCTCATGGGTCGCGTCGAACTTGACCTCGGAGCGCCGCCGGAAGGCAAGTCGATCACCGAGCGCCTGACTGCCTACAAGGCCGACGGCAGCGACAACCATCTCGAAGCGCTGATGTTCCAATACGGCCGCTACCTGCTCATTTCCAGCTCACGCGGCTTTCTCCCGGCGAACCTCCAGGGCCTGTGGAACGACAGCAACAAGCCCGCCTGGTATGCCGACTACCACACCAACATCAACATCCAGATGAACTACTGGCTGGCCGAGCCCGCGAACCTTTCCGAGTGCGCCGAGCCTCTGTTCAACTGGACCGACGCGATGATCCCCGGCAGCCGCGAGGCCACGGTGAAGGCCTTCGG
>JAIYDT010000343.1 GCA_027487355.1 Verrucomicrobiaceae bacterium | reverse complement strand
TTGGAAAGGGTATCGTCTCCCGCATCGACGGTGACCTCGACTGAACTGGCCTGTGACGGCCAGGGGCGCTCGGCGTAAACAGAGGTATCGGGCAGGGTGTAGATTTCACCGGCCTTGCCTTCGTTCGTGAAGGAAGAACGTTGGTGCTTGGGGCTGACCCGGGGTTTCCAAGCGGGATCGAGTTTGCCGACAAAGCGATCCTCAAGGAGGACGGCACCCAGGTTGGCAGCGGGTCCAACAGGAGGGTGGAACGTGAGAGTGATCTGGCGACCAGGAGCGGGCCAGGGGTAGTCGCGAGCCAGCCATTCGGGTCGCTTCTTCCAGTCAAAGCGGGCCTTCAAGGGTTCTTCCCGCCAGGTGCTGAACTGGTAGGCGGAGGGGTTGGATTTCAGCTCGTCGATCCAGTCGGACTTGAGATAGTTCTGGATGGGCTGTCCTTCGAGTCCGCCGATGGCGTAGTCGGTTCCGTTGAGGGTGACGCGGGCTTCAGGAGAGGTGGCGCGGAGCAGTTGCTCGCCGCTGACGAGGTTGCGGTAGTCGATGGTGGCGGCGTTTGGTGCGAGCCGGATCACGCGGGATACGAGGCCGTTGCCGATGGCGAGTTCCTGTTTTCCCTGATCGAGACGGACCTGGGATTTGAACGGGGAAGGGTCGACCAGCCAGTCGTTCACGGGAGGAGCAAGCGAGGCGTCGGCGGCAAAGAGTTGAAGCGAAGCAACCCAGATTCCGGCGAAAGGAGCGAGAATGCGAATGGACATGGATGAAACAGGAAACACGGAAAGATGGACGCGCACGAGACGAAGGGCATCGGCTTGATCTTTCATTGGCATCCCTTGTGGATAAGGCTCCAGCCTCCTGGATCCCGGTGGAAAATCGAATCGCGATTTCGGTTGGCCAAATCCCGAACAGTCCTTAGCCTCCCGGTCCCTTCTTGGGGAAATTCGATCATGGCAAAGGAAGCATTGGAACTGGCGAAGGCCTGCGCAAAGGCAGCAGACGAGATTCAGGCGGAGAACATCCGACTCTGGGACCTCCGAGGAGTCTCGAATCTGACGGACTTCATGATCGTGTGCTCCGGCTCGTCGATGCCGCACCTTCGGGCGATCATGCGCGACGTTTCCGCCTTCGTGGAGGAGTGGACGGGGGAGAATCCGATCAATGCCGAAGGCAAGGCTGACTCCCGCTGGGTGGTGCTCGATTACATCAACGTCATGGTCCACATCATGCACGATGAGCTCCGCGATTACTACGGCCTGGAGAAACTCTGGGGCGACGCGAAGGAAGTGCAGTGGAAGGTCGAAGCCTGATTTCTCCGAGACCGGCATGAGGATCGAGGTCATCAATACCGGCACCGAGCTCGTGCTCGGCAACACGCTGAACACCCATGGGGCTTGGTTCGGTCGGGAGCTTTTCAAACTCGGACTGCGGATTGAACGCCAGACGACCGTCCCCGATGGCGATGCGATCCGCGAATCCCTTTCCGAAGCGGTGTCACGCGCGGATGTGGTGATTGTCACCGGCGGACTTGGCCCAACGAGCGATGACCTGACGCGGGAAGTGACCGCCGAGGTTCTGGGCATCGAGCTGATCATGGATCAGGCGGTGCTCACCGGGCTCGAACACTTTTTTGCGATCCGCAACCGCCCGATGGCGGACGCCAACCGCAAGCAGGCGCTGGTGCCGGTCGGTGCCGATGTGCTGCCAAATCCCAACGGCACCGCTCCTGGCGTGTATGTGCCACCTCGGCTCAACGGCCGTGGCCATGCGGCGATTTTCCTGCTTCCAGGCCCTCCGCGCGAGCTGCATCCGATGTTTCGCGAGGAGGTCATTCCGCGCCTCAAGGCAATCGCTGGAGTCGAAGTGGCGGCAGGGTGCACCGAGCTGAAGTTCACCGGTGTCGGCGAAAGCGATTTTCACCAAGGCATCGACGCGCGTCTTGCGGAGATCGAGGGCTTGGAAATCGGCTACTGTGCTCATATCGGCGAGGTGGACTTGCGTCTGATCGGAACGGAAGAGGCGCGCGCGGCCGGTCGGGAGATTGCACTCGCGGAGTTCGGCCAATTCTTGATCAACGAGGACGGTCGATCGCTGGAGGAAACCGTGATCCGACTGTTCACCGCGAAAGGCTGGACCATCGCGACGGCGGAAAGCTGCACCGGCGGGTTGATTTCAAGCCGTCTGACCGATGTGGCGGGTTCCAGCGCGGTCTTCACCCACGGCTTCATCACCTACGCCAACGAGGCGAAGCGTGACGTGCTTGGAGTTGATGAGTCCCTGCTGCAACGTCACGGAGCCGTCAGTGAGGAGGTCGCCCGAGCGATGGCCGAAGGCGCCTTGCGGGTGAGTGGTGCCAATGCTGCGGTGGCCGTCACTGGCATCGCCGGACCTGGTGGTGGAACGGATGAGAAACCCGTCGGCACCGTCTGGCTCGCCTGGGCCGTCAAAGGCGGTGAGACCAAAGCAGTCCGCGGCTTCCATCCGCGCAATCGCAAGGACTTCAAGCTGGCGGTCAGTCAGGGCGCACTCGATGGATTGAGACGGCTGATTCTGGAGTAACGCCAGACGTCGAAGCCTGGATGCGACTCGATCTTCTCTTGATGAGGGAACCTGCTCTCGAATTCGGGAAAGCGGGTGTCTCCGGGAAATTTCTCCTGCACGCGCGAGACCAGCAGCTCGTCTGTTAGATCGAGGAAGGCCGAGTAAAC
>JAIYDT010000006.1 GCA_027487355.1 Verrucomicrobiaceae bacterium | reverse complement strand
TGAAGCCTCACTGAACTTTTCCCACCTCACCCACCGGATCCTGCTTTTTGCGGGATCCGGTTTTTTGTTTTATGATTACGCAGGAGCCGACCGTATAAGCATTCAACGAAAGACCTCGCCGCGGAATCCGTTACTGGGGGAGAATTTTTCGTGATCCGCCCCATTGTTCAATGACTCTCAAAGGCATCAGCATTTCCTGTATGACAGCTTGCCTGGCCCTTTTGGCCAGCAGTTGCAAACGCCCGTCTCCTCAAGCCCGGTCGGTCACACCGACTCTTCCTTCCGAGACAAAGGCAGCCGCGTCCTTGCCGGTCTCCCTTCCCGAAAAGATCAGCTTCAACGAGCACATCCAGCCGATCCTCTCCGAGTACTGCTACCACTGCCACGGTCCGGATTCCGGCACCCGCAAGCCGAAGGACGCTCCGCTCCGCCTCGATCGCCCCGAAGACGCCTTTGCCAAACGTGAAAATGGCAAGCCGGTCATCATCGCCGGCAACCCGAAGGATTCCCTGCTGGTCAAGCTGCTGCACAGCGACGACCCCAAGGAGGTCATGCCTCCCCCGGAGTCCCACAAGACCCTCAGCCCGAAGGAGGTCGCCCTTCTGGAGAAATGGATCGAACAAGGAGCCGAATTCCAGCCGCACTGGGCTTTCGCCGCACTCGCCCGGCCGGAGGTTCCGAAAAAGTCCTCCGATTCTCCAAATCCCATCGATCACTTCATCGCCGAAAAGCTCAGTGCGTCCGGGCTTTCCATGAACCCTCCCGAGGAGGCCCGTCGCCTTCACCGCCGCCTGTCACTGGACCTGACCGGACTCCCACCTTCACCCGCCTCCACCGACGCGTTTGAGAAACAGTATCAGTCTGACCCCGACAAGGCCGTCAGCGCCGAGGCGAAGGCCATGATGTCCACCCCGGCCCACGCCGAGCACCTCGCCCGCCACTGGCTGGACGCCGCCCGCTACGCTGACACCCACGGTATCCACATTGACAACTACCGCTCCATCTGGCCCTACCGCGACTGGGTGATCAACGCCTTCCAGTCCAACATGCCCTGGGACCAGTTCACCATCGAACAGATCGCCGGCGACCTCATTCCGAACCGCTCCCTCGATCAGCAGGTTGCCACCGGCTTCAACCGCTGCCTCGCCACCACGGGCGAAGGCGGTGCCATTGGCGAGGAGTACGACGCCATCTACGCCAAGGATCGGGTCGATACCACCTCGGCCGTCTGGCTGGGACTGACCACCGGCTGCGCCTCCTGCCACGACCACAAGTTCGATCCGATTTCCCAGAAGGACTTCTACGCCATGGCGGCCTTCTTCAGGAACACCCCGATGTCCTCGCTCGACGGCAACAACGCCGAACACCCGCCGAACGTGTTCGTCCCAGCCCCCGAGAACAAGGCCCGCTGGGTGCAGTTGCCGGGAGAAATCGCCGCGCTCGAAAAGCAGCTCGCCGCCCGCAAGGCCTCCGCACGCGCCGATTTCGAGAAATGGCTGCCCACCGCCACGATCGCTCCCGAGACCCAGCCCGAGCCTTCTCTCGAACTCGCCATTCCGATGGTCGAAGCGGAAGGACCGATCCGCGGCATCTTCAAAGGACAGCCCCGTGAGTGGCCGGCCTCCCCGAATCGCATCGATGGCCCGCTCGGCAAGGCCGTCGTCGTCAGTGACAGCCCGATCGACCTTGGTGACATCGCCTCCTTCAAACGCACCGAGCAGGTGACCTTCGGTGCCTTCATCCGCGTGGAAGGCGAACCCACCGGAGCGGTCTTCGCCCGAATGAATCGCGACGAGGCATTCAAGGGTTGGGATCTTTATCTCCAAGCTGGAAAACCGGCCTCGCACGTCATCGACACCTGGCAGGGCTCCGCCAACAAGCTCAACGCCCCGAATCCCCTGACCCCGGGCAAATGGCAGCATGTGATGGTCACCTTCGACGGCACCAAGGCCGCCAAGCAGGCCATGATGATCTACGTCGATGGCATCGCGCAGAAATCCGAGCTCACTCCCAACAACGTCGGCGCAAAAATCGAAGCCACGGTCCCCTTCACCCTCGGCAGCCGGGCCAAAGGCGACTCGAAGCTCAACGGCCCCGTCGCCATTCAGGATCTCCGCTTCTACCGCAGGGTCCTGACCGTCGCGGAAATCGGAGCCATCGCGAACACCGCCGTCCTGCGGCAATTGGTCACGATCCCACCTGAGCAGCGCACCAAGGAGCAGACCGACAAGCTTTTCCCCTACTACCTCGCCCAGGTCGATGCCCCCTACCGCCAGCTCGATGACAAGCTCGACCAGCTCAAAACCGAGCAGGCCCAGCTCCGATCCAATGGCGCGGTCAGCCTTGTGATGGAGGAAAAGCCCGGTGAACCCTTCGCCAACCTCCTCATCCGTGGCGTTTATTCCGCCAAGGGTGATCGAGTCACCGCCAACACTCCAGGGGCCCTTCCCCCGCTGCCGAATGGCGCGCCCAAGAACCGCCTCGGCCTGGCACGTTGGCTCGTGGACCCCGCCAATCCCCTGCCCGCCCGCGTGACCATGAACCGTTCCTGGTATTATTTTTTCGGCACCGGCATCGTCGAGACCACCGAGGACTTCGGCATCATGGGAGCCCGTCCGAGCCATCCACAACTCCTCGACTGGCTGGCTTCCGAGTTCATCGGATCGAAATGGGACTATCGCCACATGCTCGAGCTGATCGTCACCTCCAGAACCTACCGGCAGTCCGCCAACATCAGCCCGGAGAAACTCGAAAAGGATCCCCTCAACCGCCTGCTCTCGCGCGGGCCACGAATCAGGCTCGATGCCGAACAGCTCCGTGATCTCGCCCTGTCCTCCTCCGACCTGCTCTCCAACAAAATCGGCGGCCCCTCGGTGAAGCCCTACCAGCCCGAAGGCATCTGGGAGGCCGTGGCGATGACCCAGTCCAACACCCGCAACTACAAGCAGGACCAGGGCGAGTCCCTCTATCGCCGCTCGCTTTACACCTTCTGGAAACGCAGCGCTGCGCCGCCTTCCATGGAAATCCTCAACGCCCCGACTCGCGAGGTGTTCTGCGTCAGACGCGAGCGCACCAACACTCCGCTTCAGGCACTCGTCCTCCTCAACGACCCGCAGTACGTGGAGGCCTCCCGCCAGCTCGCCGCGCGCGCCATTGCCTCGTCCACTGACGTGGATCGCCGCGTCGACTACATCACCCAGCGGCTTTTGGACCGCCTGCCGAAGCCAGAAGAGCGCAAGGTCATCCGGACCTCCTTCGACCAGCTCCTCACCGAATACGCCGCCAAGCCGGATGAGGCCGCGAAACTCATTACCGTCGGAGAAACCAAGGCTCCAACGAACATTCCCGCTCCCGAGCTGGCCGCCTGGACGATGGTCGCCAGCCAGATCCTCAACCTGGACGAAACCCTCACCCGCTGATCCGCCATGAACCCTCTCGACACCTACAATGGCGCTCTGACCCGCCGGCAGTTCTTCCGCAAGTCCGGCAGCGGACTCGGCGCAGCGGCCCTCGCGTCGCTGCTCGGCAAGCCTGCCTTTGCCAACACCCAGGACCTCGCCTCGCTGATGGCCGGCATCCCGCAGATCGCCCCGAAGGCGAAACGCGCGATCTACATTTCCCTCATCGGAGCCCCCTCGCAGCTCGACCTCTACGACTACAAGCCGGATCTCTCGAAGCGCTTCAAGGAGGACCTGAACCAATGGCTCAAGAACCAGGGTCAGCGCCTCACCGGCATGACCTCCGGCCAGGCCACCTTCCCCCTCGCCCCCAGCATCTTCAAGTTCAACCAGCACGGCAAATCCGGAGCCTGGGTCAGCGAGCTGCTGCCCTGGACCGGGAAAATGGCCGATGACATCTGCATCATCAAGTCGATGCACACCGATGCCATCAACCACGAACCCGCCAACCAGCTGATCTGCACCGGCTCGATGCAATCCGGCAAGGCCTCGATGGGCTCCTGGCTGTCTTACGGCCTTGGCTCGATGAACCAGGACCTGCCCTCGTTCGTCGTCCTCCACGCCACCCACTCCTCGCCCTACTCAAACGTCCAGGCGATTTCCTCGCGACTCTGGGGCTCCGGCTTCCTCGCCGGAAAGCATGCAGGCGTCGCGCTGCGCTCGCTGGGCGATCCCGTGCTCTTCCTCAAGGATGCCCCCGGCGTCTCCCGCGACATGCGCCGCAAGATGCTCGACGGGCTCAACCAGCTCAATCAATCCTCCTACGACAACGTCGGCGATCCCGAGATCCAGACCCGCATGCAGCAGTATGAAATGGCCTTCCGCATGCAGGCCTCCGTCCCGGAACTCACCGACCTCTCGGGAGAACCGGAACACGTCTATTCGCTCTACGGCGAGGATAGTAAAACGCGAGGCACCTTCGCCAACTCCACCCTCATGGCCCGTCGCCTGCTCGAGCGCGGCGTCCGCTTCGTCCAGATCTTCCACCGCGGCTGGGACCAGCACGGGAGTCTGCCGCGCGACCTCGCCTCGCAGTGCAAGGACGTCGATCAGGGTTCCTTTGGCCTCATCCAGGACCTGAAACAGCGCGGCATGCTCGAGGACACCCTCGTCATCATGGGCGGCGAGTTCGGACGCACCATCTACTCCCAGGGAAATCTATCCGAGAAGGACTACGGTCGCGACCACCACCCGCGCTGCTTCTCCCTGTGGATGGCCGGCGGCGGTATCAAAGGAGGTCAGGTCCATGGCGAAACCGATGAAATGTCCTACAACATCGTCAAGGACCCCGTTCACGTGCGCGACCTCCACGCCACCATCCTCCACACCCTCGGGCTCGATCCGGAGCGGCTCACCTTCAAGTTCCAGGGCCTCGACCAGCGGCTCATCGGAGTCGAACCTGCCCGTGTGGTGAAGGAAATCCTCACCTGACAGCCGGTTTACTTCTCCAGCGACTTCAACTCGATGTTCCGGAACCAGACCGGCTGCCCCTCGGCCTGCAGGGCGATGTGCCCGTAACTCAGCAGCAGCGGGGCGCCGGCATTGAGCAGGTCCGTCGCGGGTGAGACGTGGTTCTTCGGATCCAGCTGCGGCCGCTGGTAGCGCAGGACCTCCACGCCGTTGACGCGATGGATGACCTCGTCACTGCCATGCACCTCGAACTCGATCTTCACCCACTGGTCCGCCGGGAAGGTCGGCGCGGTGGACTCGATGATGTGCTGGGTGATGAGCTTGCCGCCCATCTCGATGTTGGTTCCCGGACTGCACATGTTGCCCGTCGGACGAGGTCCCTTGCCTTCATCCGCGAGGAACTGGAACTCGATGCTGGAGGGAAAGCCCTGGTCCATCCGCATGCTTTGGGGCGATTGCGCATGAAGCATGACCCCGCTGTTCAGGTTCACGTAGCCGGGGGCATCCGCCATCATTTTCCCGGTGAAGCGGTACTCCATCCGACAGATGTAATGCGAGTAGGCGATGTTCGTGAAAAGGTGGCCATACTGGGCATTGAACTTGTCGTAGCCATCATACGAAACCTTCAGGATGCCGTCCTCGACCTTGAAGGTATTGGCGAAGTTTTCTCCCAATGCGTGGCTGGCAATCTTCGGCGTCCAGCCCTCAAGGTTCTTGCCATTGAAGATCGGCACCCACGGATGATCCGGCTTCGCAGTTTCCTCCGCGGACAGGACCATGGCGGCCATTGGAAGGATCAGGACGGATTTCATCAGGCGCATCATCATGACCCAAGCTGTCCACTCCGGCCCACCGTGGCAAGCCACGATCCGCCCCCATCACGCAACGAGGCGGACCGTCACGGCCCGCCTCGTCGAAGGAATGGATTGAGGGTGGGGGTCAGCCTTGCGGTCCCATCTCCTCGTCCTCGCCGCCGTGGTTGAGGATGAAGTGCAGGTCTTCCAGGCCGAGGTTCGAGGCGAAGCCTTCGTCGCCGAGCACGTTGGTGACGAGCTGGGTCTTCTGGTGCTGGAGGATGCGGATCTTTTCCTCGACCGTGTCGCGGGTGAGGAGTCGATACGCGATGACCTTGTTCTTCTGGCCGATGCGGTGGGTACGGTCGATGGCCTGGTTTTCCACCGCCGGGTTCCACCATGGATCGTAGAGGATGACGTAGGAGGCCGAGGTCAGGTTCAGACCGGCGCCACCGGCCTTCAGCGAAAGCATGAAGACGGAAGGATCCTTGGTGGTCTGGAAGCGTTCGATCTCGCCCTTGCGGTCCTTGGTTTGACCGGTGAGGTAGTGGAACGGACGGGCATCGAGTTCGAGACGGGCCTTGATGAGGTCGAGCATCGAAACGAACTGCGAGAAGACGAGGACCTTGTGGCCTTCCTCATGGAGTTGATCGAGGAGGTAGAAGAGCGACTCCATCTTCGCGGATTCCTCCTTGAGATACTTCGGATCGATGAGACCCGGATGACAGCAGATCTGGCGCAGACGCATCAGGCCCTGAAGGATGGCGAAGGAGTTCTTCTTCACTGCCTCGTCGGAATCGAGTCCAAGCAGCGCCTTCTGGATGCGCTTCAGCTCGGCCTTGTAGAGTTCCTGCTGGATGCCTTCCATCTTGGAGTAAACCTCCTCTTCGGTCCGCGGCGGCAGATCCTGGGCCACCTGCAGCTTCGTGCGGCGGAGCAGGAACGGACGCAGGCGCGAGGCGAGACGGTTCTGCGAAAGCGGGTCCTTGCGCTTGTCGAAGCGCTTTTTAAAGTAGGCACGCGAACCCAGCACGCCGGGCATCGCGAAAGCCATGAGCGACCACATGTCGAGCAGGCGGTTCTCGATCGGCGTTCCTGTTAGAACGAGGCGGTTCTCGGACTCCAGCTCGCGGGCGCACTTGGCGGCCTTCGAGTCGGGGTTCTTGATCTGCTGGCCTTCGTCGAGAATGACGGTGATCCACTTGATCTGGTTCAACAAGTCGCCACAGACGCGGAGCTGGGCGTAGTTGAGGATCAGCATGTCGACCTCGTTCTGAGTGTGCTCGATGTGCAGATCTTCACGGTTGCGAAGGATCTTGGTGACCAGTTCAGGCGCGAATTTCTCCGCCTCGCTGGCCCAGACATCGAGCACCGACTTCGGACAGACAACAAGGACCGGCATTTTCTGCTTGCCGGCGGCCTTCGCCTCATCGCGCAGCCAGAGGATGTAGGTGATCGACTGGATGGTTTTTCCGAGACCCATGTCGTCGGCGAGGATGCCGCCGAAGTTGTTGGTCGCGAGGTAGGCGAGGAAGCGGTAGCCATCGACCTGATAGGGCCTGAGGGTGGCGTTGAGGTTGGTGGGAACCTCGGGATTGACCTCGAGCTGGATGTCCCCGGCCCGATCCTTGATGCGCTTCCAGGCCTTCGGGTCAAAGACCTCGGCGGCCTTCGGATCTGCCAGCTGGAGGGCGTGCATGCGGTGGGTTTCCCCGGAAAGGTCGAAGGGATCGAGACCGAGGCGGGTGACGGCTTCGCGCTGATCGGCATCGAGCTTGATCTCGAGGCGCATCCAGGTGCCGTCGTCCATGCGGACGTAGCCACCGCGGGCGGCGACGAGCTGACGGATCTGAGCCTTGGAAAGGCTGGCTCCCTGGACATCGATGACGACGCGGAGGTCGAACCAGTCGATCTCCTGATTGACGACCTCGAAGCGGACCGAAGCGGTGACCGGATCGTTGAGGATCGACTTCAGGCGCAGGTCGATGTCGAGCTCGATCTGCTCGGGCATGGTCTTGACCCATTCCGCGAATTTCTCGGGGAACTGCTTGGTGATGCGGGTCTTGAAAGCGAGGAGCTTCTCATCGTAGGTGAGACCCATTTCCTCCAGCGCGTGCGGGACCGGATAGAGGTCCTCCCGAGCGAAGCGCATGAGCTGCTTGCCCTTGATGGACTGCTGCTCGACGAGTTCCCAACCATCCTTGGTCAGACGCTCGGTGCGACGGCCCTTGGACTCGAGGGCGGTGACATCAATCACCAGGTGCTCGGTTTCGGCGGCCGTGAGACCGGCGACGAGCTTCATCTCGAATTTCGGCTTCAGTTCGAGATCGACGACGCGCTTCTTGAGGGATTCCGGCAGCGTGGCTCCGATCTTGCGGAGGAACTCGACGCCTTCGAGCGAGTCGATCACCCGGCGCGGGATGAGATAGCGCGGCATGACGTCGGTTTCCTCAAGCCAGCGTGGTGGGCCTGGGAACACAGTTTCGTCGGACTGATAGAGTTCCTTGCGGCCGGGAAGGAGTCGCACCGAGTGGGAGACATTTTCGCCTGCGGCGGTGACCAACTGGATGGCGAAGCTGTTGCCATCATAAGGATCATCCTCACAGGTCCAGCGCAGCGCATCGGTGACGACCTTGAAGTGCTTGTCGTCGAGGTTCACCAGATAGCCATTGAGGGCCGGCTGGCGGAACAGACGGTTCATGAAGCGACAGGCGTCCTCGTTGTCGAAATCCAGCGAAGTTTCCCCGGTCTGGCGGTAGTAGGCGAGGAAGTGCTCCCAGAGGATCTGGCTGGAGGCATCCATGCGCAGCGCGGCTTCCTGATAGAGGGCGACGTAGTGCTCGATCTCGTTCTTTTCGCGGAAAGTGATCCAGACATCGGACTTCTCCTCCTTCACCCCGAGCCGGCCTTCGTTGATTGTGGCGACGAGGCGGAAGGCCACGTTGAGCGGCGCATCCTGCGGCGGGCGTTCGTTGACCTGCTCGATGCGGTCATACCAGGCGGCGACGTCGCGCTCCTGCTCCCAGTCGGCCATCTTCTTCTGAACGTTCCCGAGGTCGGTGATGACGTTCATGAAGTCAGGATACGGCAGCTTCCGCTTGTAGAAGGCGTAGGCGATGTAGTTCCAGAACTCGAGGATGTCGCCCGGCGGGATCGGCCACAGTTCGAGCGGCTCGTAGGTGGTGATTTCCCAACGCGGCGTGATGCGGACCATGTCGTGGTCGTGCAGCTCGCCCTCGATCACGTAGCGACGGTAGCGCTTCTCGATCTTGGTGACGAAGTCGGCCTCCTTGTCATCGAGCTCGCGACCGAGCTTTTCCTCGATGATGTCGAGCACCGGCGTGTCATCAAACTCGTTCGGCGATTCCGGAAGATCCTCGCCACGGTGCATGCGCTCCATCATGGTCGCATACTGGCAGGCACCGGCGACGATCTCGTCCTCGGCGGTGCAGGAGCCGAACCAGCGGTTGCCCTGGAGGCGGAGGCTGGTGCGGAAGGTGCCGGATTCATCCTCCACCCGGCCCTGGATGAAGAGGTGGTTTCCGAAAATCTGGGTGACCGCTCCGTCCTTCTGAAGCATTTCTCCGCGCTTGCGGGCTTCTTCCGGGAAGCTGTTGAGGAAATTGAGTGTCGCTCTGTCTGGATTCATCGCTGGTAAGGTCAAAAATCGTGATAGGACGCACTCCTGCCGGGACGACCCTCACGTGATCGTCCCGACGGGAATGCGGGGGGAAAGAATAGGCAGCAGCATCGAACTCCCGCAACAAAAAGTCACCACACGTTTCCGCGTAGGTTCACAATTGCAGCATTTTCCGACTGCGCGGGCGCTCAGGAGGCGATCCCGGGGCCATTTGCCAGCGACGGATTCAAGTGAGCACTGGAGCCGACGTTGCAAAACGCCTACAAGCGGTCCCAGGCCTTCCAGAAATCCGCCGTTTGCTTGGCATCGGGAAGCACCTCCAACAGCACCGTTTCATCCGACTGCTCGATGAGGTCGAAGTCATCGGCATTGGTGATGCGGACATGCTTCATGTTCCAGAGCTTCGCCCAGCCGGAAAGGTCCGCCATCTGGGGATTGGTGAAGCATTCCACCGCCCTTGGACTCATCGCGGAAAGACGCGGCAGGCGTTCGAAAATGCGGCCGCCGTGGTTGTTGATCACCGCCAGCACGCGACCCGAAGTCTCCACCTGATCCAGCACGAAAGGCGCGGCCAGATCGTATAGGGCTGTTAGATCACCAATCATCGCCCAGGCCCCGGATTGATCCGCCGTCCAACCGAGCCAGGTGCTGGCCTGACCGTCGATGCCGTTGGCACCGCGATTCGCGCGGACCATGGTCACCGGTCGATCCCACTGCGCGAAGGAGTTCCACTCTCTAACAGGCAGGCTGTTGCCGAGATAGACCGACGAACCGAACGAGGCATAGAGCGAGAGCGTGCGGACCATCGCGGGTTCACTGTCGGGAAAGGCTTCAAGCAGCTCGTCGATCTGACTGTTCTTCCGGCCGGTGCCTTCGAAGTGATCGAGGACATCGCCCACCGGCTCGACCTCACCGATCGCCTTGAGCACGCGCTCGACCTCACCATGGATGACGTCCGAGTGCCGCGCCAATCCGGAAAATCCGCTGCGGGTGATCGACCAGATCTCCACCGCCGGCATCTCCTCCAGATCCCGCCAGAAGCGACCGGTCGGCACATCGCCGAGACGGAGGACCTTTCCGGGAGGATTCCCTTTCAACAAACGATCCGCATCCGGCAGCGCGAATCCCTGCAAGGCCTCACGCAGGCCGCTGGTGCCCTCAATGACGATCGGCACCCCGAGACTCTGGCAAAAATGAAACACCTCCTCGTGATCGAGGGGCTCCAGTCCGCCAACGATCACGACCAATCCGCGATAGATGTCGGTCTTCAACCATCGCGCCAGTCCCGCGACGTTCGGACGCTCCGTGACCGGCTCGAATTCAGCTGCGGCCTCGAACGTGACCTCGGAAAGCGTGAACTCCTCCTCCAGCTCGACGTTGAGATGCAGCGGGCCATTTCCGGACCACGTTGCGAGATCGGAAGTCGCGTGCGGGCCGAACATTCCCGGCTGTTCGATCGCCTGCGGAGCCCCGGTTCCACGGAAACGGGCCGGTCGATCCGCCGTGATCGCGACGAGCGGTCGGGCCTGGTAGTGCGCCTCGATCATCGCCGGAAGCAGCTCGGCTGCCGCGGTACCACTCGTCGTCACCACCGCGCAGGGCGACAACGTGGAAAGCGTGCGACCCAGAGCAAAGAAAGCCGCACTGCGTTCCTCGAAGTGCCGCCAGACCTTCACCCGGCCCTGGGCCTCCGCGCGGGCGAGGGCCTCCAACAGAGCCGCATTCCTCGCCCCGGCACACACCACGAACTCCTGCACGCCCGCCTTCAGGCAAGCGCGCACCATTTCCACCGAGATCGTCCATGTGTCGTCCACGGGGTGGTTCTATGCCGCCCTTCCGAGGCTGGCAAGGGGCGTCCATGCTCTTGTGACGGGATGGACTCTTCCGATCCAGGACGCGATTCCGCTTCCTGCGAGAAACAGGAAAGGCGACCTTCCTGAAACTTGTGAGTCCCAGTCGAAGCCATGATCCCCGATGAAATCCAATGCAAAAGACTGCGCCTGCTCCGCATCACGGCGGGACCGCTCAGGTTGCTCGCGGCTGGAGGTCTGTTGGAAACCCTCCTCTTCGAGCACGGGTGGCTGGAGGATCGTGAGGACTTGAAGGAGTCGGCGGAGCATTGCCAGGAAAGCGACTGGTGGCTGCCTCATCTGGTTTGCCTGCCGGATGGGCTGGGAGCCATCGGCGTGGTGCTGTTCAAGGGTCCGCCGGATGCATTCGGGAGCGTCGAGATCGCCTACTCGATCGCGCCCGCGTGGCGTTGCCAAGGATATGGCCGTGAGGTCGTGCAGGCGGTCCTCGATGCCATCGGGAAGGTTTCCGGCATCCAGCAGATATGCGCCCACACCCTTCCGGAAATGAATGCCTCCAGCCGGGTGCTGACTCACTGCGGATTCGAGAAAACCAATGTGGTCGAAGACGTCGATCTGGGTCCGGTCTGGCGGTGGGAGAAATCCGGCTTGTGCGACAAGTGACAGACGTGAAATCCTGACCTTCAAGATGACTGGGAAAAAGGAGCCGCCCGACTGGGATCAGTTCGAGGTTTACAAGGGCGAAGAGCCCGGATCGCAGCGACCCGCCTGGCTCGATCGGCTGATTCATTGGATCCTGCTCGGTCTTTTCCTGGTGCTGGTGTTCGCGGTCGGCGGTGCGCTCTCGTTCCTGGTGGTGTCCAGACGTCTGGCGATGGTCGAAACGGCTTCCGGAGGCTGGGGCCGCTTCATCGCTGGCGGTGTCCTTTCCGATGCAGTCGTGCTCGGCTGGATTTATGGGAGGAACCGATGACTCACCCCAGCGCCACCGCATTCGCCGCCGCATACTCGCGGGCATGGGTCAGGCTGATCTTCACTTCAGCGATGCCATGGGCATCCGCATAGGCCTTGCCTGCGCCGCTGAGTTCAAGGGCGGGCTCGCCGGACGGACGACGGATGATTTCCATGTCGAGCCAGCCGAGATCCTTTCCGATCCCCGTGCCGAAGGCCTTCGCCACGGCCTCCTTGGCGGCAAAGCGCGCGGCATAGTGAAGGGCAGGACGTTTCTGTGTGGAACAGTAGGCACGCTCGCTCTCGGTGAAGATGCGGTCTCGGAATGAGTCGCCATGACGCTCCAGCGCGTCGGCAATGCGTTCCACCTCCACCACGTCGATCCCGATGCCGATCAATCGCATGGACCAGCGGGATAGGTGGCCATGAGCTGCTTCATCTGCCGGACCGACTCGGTCAGGCCGACCTTCATGGCGCGGGAAACGATGCTGTGGCCGATGTTGAGTTCTGTTAGATGTGGCACGGCGAACAGGTGGAAAAGATTTCCATAGTTGATGCCATGACCCGCATTGATCTGGAGCCCGGCGGCATAGCCGGCCTTGGAGGCTGTGATCAATCGTTGGATCTCCGATTCGACCAACTCCCCCTCCGCATTCGCGAAACAACCCGTGTGCAGCTCGATCATTTCCGCGCCGAGTTCCGCAGCCATGAGGACCTGATCGACCTCCGGATCGATGAACAGGCTGACCTTGATCCCAGCCGCCTGGAGTTGGCGGATACAGTCGCCGGTTTCACGACGCTTCCCAATCACATCCAGCCCGCCTTCCGTGGTGACCTCCTCGCGGGTTTCGGGAACGAGACAGGCGAACTCAGGTCGCAGTCCCAGGGCAAAGCCGATCATTTCCTCGGTGATGCCCATCTCGAAATTCAGCGGCACCTGGATCTCCCGGCGAATCTCCCGCGCATCGGCTTCCTGCATGTGCCGACGGTCGCCGCGGATATGGATCGTGATCGAATCCGCACCGCCGAGGATGGCATCATGCGCGGCCTCCAGCGGGGAAGGCTCTGCATTGGGAGAGCCGGGCAGCAGGGCGTAGCGGGCCTGCCGCAGGGTGGCCACGTGGTCGATGTTGACACCGAGGAGCAGGGACATGGGATCTGTTGGGAACGTCGGGAGTTTTGACCGAAAGACGGGAGCTGACTGAAGAGATCAGACGGGGACAGCGGCGAGGACCTGATCGAGGACTTCCAGACAACGACGATTCTGGGCGGGAGTGCCGATGGAAATCCGCACCCATTCAGGAAGCTTGTAGCTGCGCATGGCCCGGACGATCACACCCTGCTGGAGCATTTCCTTGAAGACACGATCGCCATCGCCCACTTCGACCAGGAGGAAATTCGCCACGCTCGGGACAAACTTCAGGCCGCGTTCACGGAAGGCATTTTCATAGAAAGCAAGGCCCTCATCGTTCATCGCCCGGGTGGCGTTGACGTGCTTGATGTCGTTCAGCGCCGCCAAGGCACCAACTTGCGCGATGGCGTTCACATTGAACGGCTGCCTGGCTTTCTGAAGAATCGCCGTGACCCCCTTCGAGGCCAGACCGAAGCCCGCACGCAGCGCGGCCAGACCGTGGATCTTCGAAAAGGTCCGCAGCACGCAGACATTTCGGCCTTCACGGACATACTTGAGCGTGTCCGGCGGATTCTTGACGAACTCGTAGTAGGCCTCGTCGAACACCACCACGACATGCTCCGGCACACGGGCCATGAAACGATCAATCGCCTCTTGGCCGACCATGGTGCCGGTCGGGTTGTTGGGGTTGGCGATGAAGACCAGCCGCGTGTGCTCGGTGATGGCATCGGCCATGGCATCGAGATCGTGGACAAACCCCGGATCCGGCACCTCGACATAGCGGGCTCCGAAAAGCGTGGCCATCAGCTTGTAAACCACAAAGGCGTGCTCGGCCGCGATCAGCTCAGCCCCGGGATTGAGAAAGGAATGGCAGAGCAGCTCGATGATCTCGTTGGATCCATTTCCAATCACAACCTGGTCGATCGGCACCTCAAACATTCTCGAAATCCCGCTTCGCAGGCGATAACCGCCGCCGTCCGGATAGATGTGAGCTTCTTCCAAGGCGGCACGCATCGCCTCCTTGGCGAGCGGTGAAGGCCCCAGCGGGTTCTCATTCGACGCCACCTTGACGATGTCCGCCGGATTGAGGCCGAGTTCACGGGCGGTCTCGTCGATCGGCTTTCCAGGCTCATAGGCCACCAGATCACAGACAAAGCGGTTGGCGAATTGGTCGATGCTCATTCGCGCGCAACCTAGAACCCCGGTTCGGAACGGTCAACGGTGGGAAGCGAATTTTCAGCCGGGACGGGTAGCCTCGTAGAAACTGACGACGCCGAAGGTCATCGGCAGGCACGATGGCTCGACAAAGCCGGACTTGATCAGAAGCTGGTTCATGCCCTCGCCCGAAGGAAAGGCCTCGATCGAGCCGCCAAGATACTCATAGGCATCGGTCTGCCCGGTGAGCAGGCCCGCCATCTTGGGCAGGATCCGGTGCAGATACCAGCGGTAGGGACCGCGCAGGATCCCTTTCGGCAGAGAGAAATCAAGGATCACCAGCTTGCCGGCCGGACGCAGCACGCGGAGCATTTCCTTCAAGGCCGCTTCATAGTCGGCCATGTTGCGAAGACCGAAGGCCACGGTCACCACGTCGAACGACTCGCTCTCAAATGGCAGGTTCAAGGCATCCGCCACGATCGTCTTCTGCATGCCGCGCCGCGATGCGTGCTCAAGCATTTCGGCACAGAAGTCAGAGGCGATCACTTCGCAATCCGGACAGGCGTCCTGGATGGAGAGCGCCAGGTCCCCGGTGCCACTGGCCACGTCGAGCAGCCGCTTGGGAGCCCATTTCCGGATCCGGGACGTCACCACCCTCCGCCACCAAAGATCCGCCCCGCCGCTCAGAACGTGGTTGGTCAGGACATAGCGATCGGCGATCCGCGCAAAGGCGTCGCGCACGTAGGTGGCATCAGGCATCGGTCGAACGGTGCCCAAGATTCCCCGCCGTGCAAGCCCGCTTGCCGATCATTCTCCAAGACCTTTCGCCCAGGCCCCCTCTTCGGAAAACACGATCACCATCGGACGACAGCAGATTTCACAGTCGTAGTCATACTCGGTCGGCATCTCATCCTCACCAGGCATGGCCACCTCGAAGGTCTCGAAACAGGTCGGGCATTGGACTTCCGTAAATCTCATGAGGTCAGGATTGCACGACCTCCAGCGGTTACAAGCACAGGACAGAACAGACTTTGACGGATGTGAGGTCGTGCCCTAAGGATTGGCGTGGCTGAAGGAATGTGAACTCACAGCCATCGTCTCCACCCGATGAAAACGAATCGACTCCTCGCAGCCCTAGCGCTGTCGCTTGTCTCCAGCGGGGACAAGAAAGCCTCCTCCGAAGCACCGGGCCACTGAACTGAGTTACCGATGGCTTGGAAGCTCCACCGCTCGCGACTCTTGCTGGTTGCCTTGGCGATCAGCAGCCTCGTGGGCGGAAGCCTGGCTCTGCGGAGGTATGGTCCAAACGCCGGCGCACTTCGGGAAACCTCCATCGTGATGAATGGACGCCCCGCGATCCTGGGGGGCGGCAGCAGCGGCTCGGTCCTCGCCCACCTCAGCAGTGATCCCCAACAGCGAACGTTCCTTTGGCCCCAAAACTTCCTTGCGGCGGGCTCGATGACAGAAGCCAAGGAACTTCGCTTCACCTTCTTCGAAACCCGATCCGGCTCGCTCCCGTCATTGGAGCTGTCCAAAATCGAAGACGATTCGGGCACCCTCTACGATGCCTCCGTGTGCCAAATCCACCGGGAAAACATGCACCGGACCAGGGTCATGCCCCTGACGCGATCCGAAAAAATTTCGCCCAGCCCTTTGATCGAGGCGACGACCTTTCCGCGCAGCGGGGTGATCGTCGCCGAAGAGGGTATGGGAAGCTTCGAGATCCCGACCTGGGTCTGCGATTCCTGCCGGCGCGAACGCGATCGGTGGCTGGACAAGGCCCATCGCGCGGCCTCGACTGCAAATTGAAGCGCTCAGTGCTTCTCGATCAAGGCGTAGGCGTTGTGGTTGTGGATCGACTCGAAGTTCTCGGCCTCCACGCGATACCACGTGATGTTCTCGTGGGCATTCGAACGGGAGGCGATGTTGCGCACGAGGTCCTCGACGAACACCGGATTGTCATAGGCGCGCTCGGTGACCGCCTTTTCATCCGGTCGCTTGAGAATGCTGTAGAGTTCGCAACTGGCTGAGCGCTCGACCAGGGCGATGAGATCCTCGACCCAGATCGGCTCGTTGAATCGCACCGCGTACGTCACCAGCCCGCGCTGATTGTGGGCACCGCGGTCGCTGATCGCCTTTGAACAGGGACAAAGCGTGGCCACCGGAACCAATACGGTCACCACAAAATCACTGGAGCCATCGCGATCCGCCTCGACCTCGAAACGCACCTCATAATCCACCAGGCCCAGCTTTCCGGAAACCGGTGCGGCCTTGCTGCGGAAAAAGGGAAACTGGAACGCGACGTGAGCCTTCTGGGCATCGAGCACGGAAAGAAGTTCGCGAGGGAGAGCCACCATTGAACCCACATCGAGACAAGCGCCGTGGGCATGGAGCACCTCAACGAAGCGGCTCATGTGGGTGCCCTTGAAATGCTCGGGCAGATCCACAGTGAGGGCGGCGGTGGCGACGGTGTGCTGCACGCTGCCTCCCTTGTCCCGCACTTCCACGGGGAAGCGGAGTCCTTTCACACCGACCTTGTCGATGGCCAGACGGCGGTCATCCCGCTCGTTCTGGGTGTCCTTGAGTTCCTGCATGGCTCGACTTGAAACGGAAAGAGCTTGTTCGGGTCACGAACAAGCTCCTTCGCGGAAATGAAGACGTTGCGCTGCTTAAGGAAGCAGGTTGATCTGCCGGGCCTGCTTGATGGAGCGGGTAATCTGGCGATGAAGCTTGGCAGACACTCCGGTCACACGACGTGGCAGGATCTTGCCGGTCTCGGTCGTGAACTTGGTGAGAAGCTCAGGATTGAGGTGATGGACGTTGGCCACCTGGATGTCATGCCGACGGCTTGGCATCTTGCGGTTCGCCTTGCGGAAGGCGATACGGCGTTGGACGGTTTTAGGCTCTGTGGACATGAGGAAAATCAGCGGAGTTCACGGTGAAGGGTGCGGCGCTTGAGAAAGTGATTGAACTTCACTTTTTCAAGACGACCCGGTGTGCGCAGGCTTTTCTTGTTGCGCGTGGTGACGTAGCGAGACGTGGGCTTACCCTCCGCCTTGGCTTCCGTGCATTCGAGGATAATGATCTCGCGTGGCATGAGTGGGAAACTTGGGGGCCGGAACCTAGTTCAATCGTCGTCCTCGTCAAGAGAAACCGTTTCAGAATCTTCATCTTCAACGTAATTTCCTCCGCTGAAGCCGACTTCGTTGGAGGGACGGTAGCGGCGATTGCCGTATTCCTTCTCCCACTGGGCCTGGCATTCGACGGTCAGACGGGCGAACGGGATCGCTTCCAGGCGGGCCTGGGGGATCTTCTTTCCGGACATTTCGCAGACTCCGTAGGCACCCTTCTTGATGCGCTGGAGGGCCTGCTCGATTTCATAAAGGGCGTCCTGCTCCTTCGCCAGCACGCTGAGGGCGAAGTCGCGGTCATAGGCATCGCTGCCGGCGTCGCCCTGGTGCATGCCGCTGCCGGAGGCCTCACTGCCTTCCGGAGCATTGCGGATGGTGTCGCGGGTGGTCCCGGTCATGGCATCGACGAGCTCGTCCCGCAGATCGAGAAGACGCTGCTTCTGCTTGTCCACAAAGGCGGAAGAGTGGGAAACCGAGCCGTTGGCAACCACGGCGGGTTGTTCGGGTGCTGGAGCTGGAGCGGGCTTGACCGGAGCAGCCTTCACCATTGGCTTGGTGGGAGCGGCAGCAGGCTCGACGGCGACAACGGGCTTCGCAGGAGCCGCTTTCGGAGCAGGCTTGGCCGGAGCGGCTTTCGCAGCTGGTTTCGGATCGGCTTTTGCCACAGCCTTCGGAGCAGGCTTGGCATCTTTTGAAGCGGCCTTCTCCACCACCGGAGCGGCCTTCTTGGCGGGAATTTTGGAGGCCGCTTTCTTGGGAGCGGGTTTCGGGGCTGTTTTCTTCGCGGCCATGACTACTGAGGGAACCGTTTCTCGTAAGGTTAAAGAGCGTCTTACCGGGCAACGGCCGACTTGACGCTAGAGGAAGGGCGGCGTGGATTAGCCCCGGAATCCCCCACCAGCAAGGCGAAATTTCATAATTCCGGAACTCTATCCGCACCTCCATGACGCGGGGGGCTTGAAATGCCCGTTCGAGTCCCTACGCTCCGCGCCCGTGATGCAACTCAGCGCGATCGTCGAAGCCCTTCTCATCGCCTCCGATGAGCCCCTTGCCACTTCGGAAATCGCCCGCCTCGTCCGCGCGCGGGTGGCCGAAGCGGAGGATGTCCGTGCCCGTGACCAGGAGGAAGGACGCGAGTCCCCCGCCCTCCCCGACTGGCTCAGCAGCCTGGCCGCCACCTCCTCCGAACAGGTCGCGGAAGCCATCAGCCACCTCAACGAATCCTACGCTCAGACCGGCAGGGCCTTCGCCTTCATGGAACGATCCAAAGGCTGGAAACTCCACACCCGCATCGCCTACGCCGAGTTCGTCCGCCAGCTTTTCCCCGGCCGCAAGCCCGAGCGCCTCAGCGGCCCGGCCATGGAAACCCTCGCCATCATCGCCTACCGCCAGCCGATCACCAAGTCCGCCATCGAGGCCGTCCGCGGTGTTGCCTGTGACGGCATGATCCAGAAACTCCTCGACCGCGATCTGGTGAAAATCGGCGGCCGCGCCGACCTCCCCGGCCGCCCCCTGCTTTATGAAACCACCGACCTGTTCTTCGAGCACTTCGGCATCCGCAGCGTGGACGACCTCCCCAACGCCAGCGAACTCCGCAAGGTGAAGCTTCCCGAACCCGACGAAGCCAAACCCGCCCCCGCCGAAGAACAACTCTCCCTCGGAACCGCCCCCGAACCCTCCGAAGCCTAACTCTTCCGTTTCGAATTTAGTGCTCAGAATTTAGTGCTTCATCTTCCTTCATGAATCTCGACGACATCCGCAAGCAGATCGACTCCATCGACACCGACCTGCTCGACCTCCTTTCCCGCCGTGCTGATCTCGTCCACGAAGTCGGGGTCGTGAAAAAACGCGACGGCCTGCAGATCTACGCGCCTGAGCGCGAGGACGCCCTGCTCCGCCGCCTGATCGAAAAGAACAACGGTCGCCTGCCGGAAAAGTCGATCCGCGCCATCTATCGCGAGATCATGTCTGCTGCGCTCGCTTTGGAAGATGATCTGAAGATCGCCTATCTCGGCCCCGAAGGCACCTGGACCCACCAGGCCGCGATCAAGAAATTCGGCCACTCGGTCAATTACAGCGCCCAGCCGAACTTCGCCGACGTCTTTGATCAGGTTGCCCGACGCCGCGCCGACTACGGCGTCGTTCCAATCGAGAACTCCACCGAAGGCGCCGTTTCCCACACGCTGGATCTCTTCGTCGATTCGCCGCTGCACATCTGCGCGCAGATCATGATGCGGATCGAGAACGGGCTCATGGCCTCGATCCCCCGCGAGCAGATCAAGACCCTCTACTCGCACCCGCAGGTCTTCGGCCAATGCCGGAACTGGATCCTCAAGCATTTCCCGGATGCCGATCTCGTCGAGGTCTCCTCCACCACCAAGGCCGCCCAGCTCGCGCGCGACAACGCCGCCGACGGAGCCGCCGCCATGGGTGGACCGCTCGCGGCGGAAATGTATGGCCTCACCATGTTGGAGGAAGCCATCCAGGACAGCGCCACCAACACCACCCGCTTCCTCGTCATCGGCGAAAAGACCTGCCCCGCCACCGGCAAGGACCGCACCTCCATCCTCTTCGCCATCCAGGACAAGCCCGGCTCCCTCGTCAGCGCGCTTCAGGCCTTCGACCAGTTCCACATCAACATGTCGAAGATCGAGTCCCGCCCCTCGAAACGGAAGGCCTGGGAATACATCTTCTACGTCGACCTCGCCGGCCACTGCGAGGAGGAAAAGGTCGCCAACGCCATCGGCGAACTGAAGAAGCACTGCTCGCTGGTGAAGCTGTTAGGCTCCTATCCGGATGCGGTGGAGTGAGGACAAGCCCTCATCAAGTGTATGTCAAACGAATCAGAGTTTGATTGATAATCAGGCCGGCTTCGTTCATGTCATCTGAAATGCCGCAACCACCAGACGCCCCAAATGATCCAGGCATGCGCCTGTTTTCCAGCCTTGGATTGATCGCCGTTGGCCTCGCGGGATTCGTAACCACCTTTGATTTCGATAACCCGGTTGGCCTGATCGCATCCGCCATCGCCTTTGGAGTTCTGCGGCTTACCTACAACCGCTGACACCCGTGCTGCCTGCCGGCAAGTGAACCCGCAGCAAGCTGGGAAATCCCAGTCCTGGACAAAAGTGCGTTCAGCCGGGATTTCGACAATCTCGACTTCAAGGATCTTTCACTCGCTGAAGAACTTGGAGCTTCACTGAAGGAACAAGCCGACGAGGACGCCCATTGGTGAACAGGTATCCCCTCCTCGCCTGAACGTGGGAGCAATCCCTGCCTCCCGCGCGGACCTCTTCTCTTCCTTCAAACTGTACACTGACCACTTGAAACTTCTCGCCACTCCTGCGTCAGCCCATAGCGACCGGCGAGTCCGAGAAGCTCCGGCCGCATCGGCCATTCGTTGGGGCGCTCGCTGACGGCGTGACGCTTGCTGGCGCCATTCAGGGTCATGCATCCGGTCAACCCAGGTGAAGGAGATGGACTTACACCGGAATCCGGCGTGGTTGTCATTTCATGGAGGCATTCGGTCCGCCGCCCGTCCTCGAGTCAGCGCCTCCCGTCGTGGATCTGGACTCAGGAATGTAGGTCGCAGGAAGCAGGATGGCCCCGACATTGAAACGCGGCGTCTCCGGAGCCTTCAGCCAACTCCTGAGAAGTTGCCACACCCTTCCCGAGGGAAGGACAAAATGGGCCGGTTGTGGGTCCATCCAATCCACCGGATCTTCGTGGGTGAGCACGGTGATCGACACGTCCTTTCCGGGAATCAAGCGGTTCTCGTGGAGCATACCCAGACTCGCGAGGTAGTGATTGAGCCCAGTGAAGATCAGCGCTGTCGGAGGACGGGTGGCAAATACCGCGCGCAGCGCCGCACGGACCGACTCTCCACCGGAAGTGGTCCTGAACGGCGCGTGATAGGCGGGAACAAAGGTGAGCCCGCGTTCCTCCAACGCCTCCTGACAGACCTGCCGCAGTGCCTCCACATAAACTTCGGGGTAGCCACAGATCGGCAGGCAGAAATTCCGGTGGCCCCGGTCCAGCAGATTGGGCAGAAGACGGCGGACGCAGGCGCTCAAGCTGATGCCGAGCGATGGCACCGTGCTGTCACCCGGACTGCCGCCGACGAAGATTATGGGAACCCCGCGCCCCCGGGCCCAGTGGGCCAGCACCGGGGTGCCCATCACCGCGAC
>JAIYDT010000182.1 GCA_027487355.1 Verrucomicrobiaceae bacterium | reverse complement strand
TTCAAATCAGACTTCACTGGGGCCAGGTTCATCTGGACCGATGATCTCGATCTCGACAACACCGTCCTCCTCCGTGCCCGGATCGAAAAGCCAGGCTGGACCAAACGCTGGACCACCCAACCTGACCTGGATGTGACGAACGCCTCCCACTAGGATCATCGTAGATCCACATTTTACACCCCCTTTACAATTCAAAGGGACCCGCCGAACGGATTCTTTACATTCGATGGGTTGATAGCAGCTACAACCCATGCGGACCACTCTCAAATCCTTTCAATCAGGCGGAGTTCTACTAATCGCGGCCTTCACTTTGGTCGATGCAACAACTGCAAGAGCCAACCCGATCCTGAGTTCCTGGTTCACGCAGAATTCCAGCCAGTATTGCCGGGTCATCCAGAGCAGAACCCTCACCACTCCGGTGACAAGCTGGCCCACCTCGGGAGTGGCCAACAACAACACAGGCAGCGCAAGCCAGGCCCTTGCAGCCTACGCCGACGTTCAGCGGATCCGCTATACGGCCACCGACGTTTACATCAACGCCAACGGGCTCGCCTCCTACACGATGGGACCGTGGCTCACCAATTCCGGAGGACTGTTCGGATTCTGGCCACTCTCCCGTGACTACCAGATTCGGATCACCCGAAATCCTGTCGCCGCCACCACCAAGGCGAGACATCCCGGTGGCATGATCGGCATGATGGTCAATGGCGTCGCGATCTATGACCTTGGCGATGCCTTTGCCTTCAATCAGACCACCACGCCAACGGCGGCAACCAATGTGGTCGGCGCCGACGGAATGGGGAGCGCGGGAATCTGGTCCCGCGACGCCCTTGCCGTGGAGGTGGTGACCTTTGACCCGGGTTTCGCCCATCAGCCGGGCAACAACGGCCAATACCACTACCATGCCGAGCCCAAGGCCCTTCGCTTTCAGCTCGGCGACAACATGAAGGCCACCTACAATGCCTCGACGAATACCAACACCTACACCGAAGACACCTCGAAGCTTCATCATTCGCCCATCCTCGGATGGTGCTACGATGGAT
Organism: Verrucomicrobiaceae bacterium; assembly: GCA_027487355.1. Lineage (GTDB taxonomy): Bacteria > Verrucomicrobiota > Verrucomicrobiia > Verrucomicrobiales > Akkermansiaceae > Luteolibacter. The sequence continues at coordinate 1,593 of JAIYDT010000182.1, read as the reverse complement.
ACCCGATCTATGGACCATACGGCTACAGCGTGGCGACCAATCCCACCAGTTCGATCACGCGGATGAGGACCGGATTCGTGCTGAGAAACGGTGCCAACGGGACACAGAACCTCGTGGCCACCGGCCGCATCACTTATCCGAAATGGGCGGCGGTCGTCTGGAATGTTTCCAATCCAAGCGGGGCCAATCCGGTGTCCCTATCCCCCAACCAATGGGGGCCGGCCACGACCTATCAAACGACCGGCCCGGGCGGAACCACCACCTACTCGCTCGGTCGCTACGCTCCTGACTATGACTACCTGGGGGATCTCGGATACACCCAAGGCACGGCATTCGACCTCGATCAATACAACGGTCGCTTTTGTGTGACCCCAGAGTTTCCAGCGGGCACCTATGCCTACTTCACCGCCATCGATTCGAGCGGCAACACCGTCTTTCCTCATTTACTAGGCAAACAGTACTACGGCACCTCGAATGCAGGAAATGCCACCACCGTGCCGGGAACTGCGGTCGAACTCTTCAACGGTGGACCCAACACGAAGGAGACTTCGCAGGCGCCTGTGGTGAACAAATCCAATGGCGACGTGACCCTGGTCTGGAGCAGCGTCGAAGGAGGCACCTACAAGGTCGAGGCCTCCAACAACCTCCAATCCTGGACGACGATCAATGCCTCGAAACCAGCCGATGCCAACAGCACGAAAACGGTTTACAAGGAATCCGGGGTAGCGCTCAGCCCGTCGAAACGCTTCTACCGCATCACCCGTCTCTCGCTCGCACCCTACGACCCCTGATCATTTGCCGGTTTTACCCAACTTTTACAATCCAGACCCACGATTCGAACAAATCCTTAACGAACCCACGGTTTCACCTTCAACGCTGCGGATCCGACCGACTTGAATGTCAACCTCAGCCGAACGAAAACACGATCATGAAAAAGCCAAGTATCCTCATCGCGCTGGCTCTCGGCGCCTTCCCCGTCCTGACACTTGCTCAGGGAACTCCACCATCTCCGCAGCCACCCGCTGGCGGAGGCGGCAGACCCGGCCAGGGAGGTGGCCCGGGAGGCCAAGGCGGCGGACCAGGCGGTCAGCGGATCGTCAGCCCGATCATCGAAGCGCTCGACTCCAACAAGGACGGGGTGATCGATGCCGTTGAAATCGCTCAGGCTGCAGACTCCCTGAAGAAGCTCGACAAGAACGCCGATGGAAAACTCACCGAAGATGAGTTTCGTCCGATCCGCCCCGCTGGCCAAGGTGGTCCAGGTCGCGGACAAGGCGGACCTGGACAGGGTGGTCCTGGACAAGGAGGGCCTGGACAAGGAGGTCGCGGCCCCGGCGGACCCGGCGGACCTGGACAGGGCCCCGGCGGTCCGGGCGGTCCGGCCCCGGAGGAGCCACCCGCACAGCCATGATCCATCAAGGGCTTGGGCGCAGCGTCCGAAATGGCGCTGCGCCCTCATTCCGACCCCTCCCCTTCGAGAACCATGACCTCCACCCTTCGCCATTCACTCCAAGCTCTTTCATGTGCCGCCGCATTCCTGAGTGCCGAGGCCATGGCTCATCCCGGGCATGACTCCATCGACGAGTCGGATGC
>JAIYDT010000380.1 GCA_027487355.1 Verrucomicrobiaceae bacterium | reverse complement strand
GGCGTCCTGATGGGTCGCTTTCTGACAAATCCACTCAAGCTCGCGGGGCAACTGGACCGGACTGGATTCCCCCGGCCTGGGGACCTCACCCGTCAGCAGCTCGCGCAGGATCCTTCCCAGCGCGAAAATGTCCGTGCGCGTGTCCGTGAGGGATCCCTGCGCGCTGAGCTGCTCCGGACTCATGTAGGCCGGCGTGCCGACGAGCTGGCGCAACGCCGTGAACATCGGAGCCTCGGTCAACGGGGCGTCCAGAGCTTTCGCCACGCCGAAGTCGATCACCTTCGGCTGCGGATGCTTCGGGTCCGAGCGGTCGATCAGCAGGTTCGATGGTTTCAAATCGCGATGGATCACACCGCGTCGATGCGCGTGGGCGACGGCCCGGCAGACACTGATGAAAAGCGAGAGCTTCACCGCCTCGGACTGACCGCGCAGGTGCTCGTCGATGCAGACCCCTTCGACCAGCTCCATCGCGATGAACGGCCGGCCGTCGTCCGTTTCCCCGGCGTCATGGACCCTTGCGATGTGGGGGTGATCCATCAGCGCCAGGGCCTGACGCTCCGCCTCGAACCGGGCCAGGATCTGAGCGGTCGCGGTGCCGGGCTTGAGGACCTTCAGCGCCACCTTGCGCCGGATCGGCCCGAGCTGCAGGGCTTCATAGACCATGCCGAAACCGCCCTCGCCGATGACCCGAAGCAGGCGATAGCCATCGGCCAGCGGCAGGCATCCGTCGTCCTGCATGGCGGATTCCTCATCCAGCCCCCAGCCCCCGGGCGTGAGGGCGGTCTGCAGGAGGCACAGCGCACAAAGCCCGGCGGTTTGATCGGCGGACGTGGGTTTCCCGCAATCGGGGCAGCAAGGCGGGGTGGGAGCGACCATGGGCTGGTGAGGAATGCACGGGAATCCGTCAGGTGTTTCCGAAAAAATTCAGCCGTCGCGGCGCAGGATCGCCATCAGGTCGCGGATCTCCTCATCCACCTGGTCCTCCCGTTCCACCGTGGCGGCGATGTGGCTGAAAAGGGTATTCCGATAGCGGAGTCGCAGTCGGTGGACCGCCACACGCACCGCCCCGGCGCTCAGCCCGAGCTTCGCGCCGAGCTCGTCCAGATTCTGATCGCCCCCGCCCCAGGTCAGCGCGGGGGAAAGCAGGTCGAAGAACTCGCGACGCCCCCGCCTCGTGAAATCCTCACGCAGTTCGTTGAGGACGTTGTCCAGCAGGGCCAGCGCCCATTGCCGGTCGAAGGCGGCGTCCGGGCCAATCTCCGTGAGCGGATCCGGCATCGGCATCTGGTTTTCGTCCAGCGGGACATGCGCTGCGCCACTGCCGCGCTTCTCCGCCCGGCGGTCCCGCCAGACGTTCGCCAGGAAATGCGCGAGCGCGGTGTAGAGATAGGAACGCAGCTTGCCCCGGCTCCGCTCGACCCTGGAAAGGTCATTGCGGACGACGAGTTTGGAGAGGAAATCCTGGGTGAGATCCTCGGCATCGTGCGCGTCGAAGCCCTTGCTGCGGATGTGCAGGAAGAGCGGCCTCCAATAGAGTCCGCAGACCTTGCCCAGCGCCTCGTCCGCCTCCACACCCGTGCCCCGCAACTGCATCATCTGGGTCCACGGCGTGCGCGGGAAGAAGCCGCTGCGCGAGGTGGGCTGGATCGTCTGGTTGGGCTCCATCATCATTCAACCGCTACCAGAAGAGCCTTGCAGGTGGCAGCACCGATGCAAGCCGGGAAGGCTGCGGTGGGAAATGGACGACAGACCATGTTTTGCTCGCAGGTGATGTTGGGTTCGTGGTGGACTGCCTGCCGCGCCCCTGAATCACCCGGTCATGAAACCCAGCCTTCTGCTCCTGCTGCTTGCTCCTTCAACGGCCCTGGCCGACCCCTCCTTCTCCCCCTGGTCATTCACGGAAAAGGACCTTTTCAGCAGTGCGATCGTTTCCACGGCCACGGTGGACTGGAATGGCGAAGAAGAGGCAGCGGAGGACGCGAAGGAGGAGGAGGACGATGATTCCCAAGGCGGAGACGTCCCGATCTACGGGGATGAGAACGGCTGGATCGGCGTGGAATTGTCCGAGCTGTCCGAGGGTTCGGAGGTCGAGGTCCAGATGTCGGTGGATGGTTTCATGAAGCCCTCAAAGTGGAAGGGCACGATCAGCAAGTGCGACGAGGACGGCATGGCCAGGGTGTTTCCCAAGGCGGCCTGGGATTTCGAAGCCCTGCTCAAGGTCCGCCAGCAGCGGCCGGTGACGGTGACCTTCAAGGTGAGCGTGGATGGCAGCGAGTTGCCGGAGCAGAACGAGACCTGCGTGCTGAAATCGATCAACGACTGCCCCTTCTACGTCCAGCTCGACGAGGAGGGCGAGGAAATCCAGGACTTCTCCTGGCTGTTCGCCAGCTACGTGAACGAGAATCATCCGGTGGTGGATGAGATCCTGAAGGAGGCCTTGAAAAGCGGCTTGGTGGGCAGCTTCACCGGCTATCAGTCCAAGGATCCCGATGAGGTGATCCTTCAGGTCTTCGCGATCTGGAACACCCTCCAGCGGAGGGGCATCAAGTACAGCGACATCTCCAGCACCACCCCCAGCAAGACGGTGGTCAGCCAGAGTGTCCGTTTCATCGACGACTCGATCAAGGCGACGCAGGCCAACTGCGTGGACGGCTCGGTGTTGATGGCCTCCATCCTGCGGAAGATCGGCATCGAAGCCTACCTCGTGATGGTGCCCGGACATTGCTACCTCGCGTTTGATACCGGCAAGGATGACGAGGCGGACCGCTACGGGCTGGAAACGACCCTGCTCGGCAACGACAACCTCAAGCCGGTCAAGGAGGTGCCGAAGCTTTCCGAAACAGCGAGAAAGAAGGAGTTCGAGGCCTCCTACAAGACCTTCACCAGCGCCATTGAAAGTGGCACGGCGGATCTTGAGAAGCATGCCGATGACTTCGAAAGCGAGGAGGATCCCAACATCCAGCTGATCTCGATCTCCGAGGCACGCAAGCTGGGCATCATGCCGATTGCCTCCGGAGAGGGGAAATGATGGCCTTGCAGGCGCGACATTCCGATCAGGATTCTTCCATGACCCGACGTTCGATCGCCTCCGCGTGTTTGCTCTCGATCTCCTTCTGGCTGCTGGCCGGTTGGCTGGCCCTTGTAGAGGCGCGGGCCGGGGGTGCCGGTGGAGGAAGTCATTCCAGTGGAGGTGGCGGTCATTCCTCTGGCGGAGATTTCTCCTTTCATGGGTCCGGCAGCCACGGAGGCGGCGGTGGCTCGATTTCCGGGTCCGCTTTCATCATCCTCCTGGTGCTCGCGGTGGTGATCATCTTCATCTACCACCGGATGACGGAGGGCGGGGAGTCTGCTCCTTCAGAGCCGCATCATGATCCGGCGCTGGATCCGGAAAGTCTGGCGTGGCTCCAGGCGGCGGATCCTGGTTTCCAGCTTCCCGCCTTCGTGGAGAAGGTGGGACAGGCGTTCGAGAAGATCCAGGTGGCCTGGTCCAATCAGGACATTTCGAAGGCCCGCGCCTTCATCACGGACGGCATCTATCAGCGCTACACCACGCAGTTCCTGATGATGTCGCTGCTCCAGCAGCAGAACCTTCTGAGCGGCATCCGTGTTTCCGCCATCCTTCCGGTCTCGGCCCGTCAGGATGGTCCCTATGATGTCATCGATGTGCGGATCGATGCATGGATGAGGGATTCCTTCATCTGTCGTCTGGATCCGGATCTGAACGAGGAAAGTCAGGCCGGCTTCACCGAATACTGGTCGTTCCTTCGGAAAAGGGGAGTCAGCTCGGGTGGCATTGATCTCTTCACCGGCTCGCTTTGTCCCTCCTGTGGGTCCCCGCTGCCTGAGGGCATGGGGGAGATTTGCCGCTGCGAGCACTGTCTGGTGATGGTCAATAGCGGCGAGTTCGACTGGGTCCTGGCCGAGATCACCCAGGCTGCGGATTACAGTGCCTACAGCGCGATCAGTGAGTTGATCTCGCCGGACCTGTCGGAGCAACTGGAGACGATCTCAACCGAATGCCCCGATCTCTCGGTGCAGCTCATCGAGGACAAGGCCAGCAATGCGGTGATGCAGATCTACGGTGCGCTGGCCACCCGCAATCCGGCGGCGATGAGGCGCTTCGTTTCGGACGAGGTGTTCGCCCAGCTTTCCGCCACCCTCACCAGCCATCAGATCATCTACAACCGGCTTTACCTGAACGAGGTCACGCTCATCGACGCCCGCAAGGACGGGTTCAAGCACCGCCTGGCCGTGGGCCTGTCCGTCACCATGCAGCGGGTGGATCTTCTTGCGGAGGGCACCATTTCTCTGGTGGATCCGAGTCCGGTGAGCCGTGGCCGTGTGTTGATCCTGGAGAGGAACGCTGGGGTCGTCACCTCCTCGGGCGGCCTTTATCAGCATCAGTGCCCGAACTGCGGTGGGGCCGTGGGCGACACGATCGACGTGAACTGCCAGTATTGCGGAAGCCCGCTGAACTCGACGATGCGCGAGTGGATCGTGACCGGTTTCCTGAAAGAGACGGAGTATGCCCGCTCGCTCAGGAAGGGTGCCTGAGGTCCTTCTTAACCTCATTTCCCATGCCCCGATGACATTCCGCACCTTGAAAATCTCCGCCATGCTCGGGACCGCCCTGGCCCTGGCATCCTGCACCACGCCGGCTTCGAACTCCGTCATCGAATCTGCAGTTCAGACAAAGCAGGTTTCCAGTGATCTGAAGGATGCGAAGATTCCGATCCTCCGCTCGTCCTACTTTGAGAAAATTTGGGGCGCACCGGATGTCGCCGTCTTCAATGATGGCACCTATCTCCTGAGTTTCAGGCAGGGAATCAGCCTGAACTACGTCATCATCCAAGGCTTGTTGGAAGCCACTCAGGCCCCGGCCACCCCGCCGGGTTGGTCGGAAAAAGATCCCACGGGTGAAGCTGCCCCAAGGCACAAGCAGTCGTGGAGGCTCACGAACATTCTCGGGAGCCCGGTGGGATGGTATCAATCGGATGGTGGAAGAGGTGCCGATTTTCCTACTTATGAGACGGTGGATTTTTCTCTAACAGCTCCGGATGGCCGGACGGGTCACTACCGGGTCAGGGTTTCCAGCGACTCCTCCGCCAAGGCGGAGGACTGGATCAGGCGTGTCAACTGGTGAGCCCGTTCTCACTTGATCACGTTGATCGAGGAGACCCGCTCTACTCCGTCACGAACGGAAACGATGACCGTCAGCACTCCGTTCGGGGAATCGGCGGCGACTTCGGTCTTCTGCGAATCATGCGAGACGACGCGCCAGTTGGTGAAACCTTCCACGGTGCCTCCTGTCTCGCGGAACGAGGTGGCGAACTGGGTGATGAAGCCCGTGATCATTTTCTGCTTTTCGACTCCGGAAACCAAGGCCCCATAGGAGGCTCCGAAATCCACTCCCATCGAGGTGAACACGGCCCAGTCGATCTTTTCCGCGACGGCGGAGTCGCCGCGTGCCAGCGACTCGAAGGTGTGCCGGGCGAAACCGACATCCCCGATGGTGGCGACGTTCTGTTTGATCTCGGCAACCTTGAGTTTGGTTTCCTTGCAGTGGGTGAGGAACGGGGAAAGCAGGAGCAGGCCGATCAAGTGGGTGGGTTTCATGGTGGATGGATCCTTTGCAGGAGTCGTGCCTTGGCCGGATGCCCTTGAAATCAACGATCTTGCCCCTAGGCACCCTGCAAGCTGCCACGTTGCGATGCAGAAAGCGGATTCACCCGGCCATGATGCCCGATTGGACCGTCAGCAAGGCTGCTGCCCTGGACTGGGGTCTTCACCCCATGGTGGCTCCATCGGGTTGCCGGATAGTGCAGGCATGGGAGCAAGCCCCTCGGGCATCCGGCTCCTGTTAGAACACACGACCATGAAAACAAACCATCTGACACGGGCAGCCCTGCTGCTCTCCTTCGCGGCAATTTCCCCACTCGTCCACGCCGAGCCGACGGCCGAAACCTCGAAGCTCATTGAAAAGCCCGTGGTGGCCCCGGGATCGCTCACCGCCGTAATCACCGACAGCACCACCTTCTCCACCCTGAAGAAGGCCCTGAAGGCGGCTGAGCTGGACATCACCCTCGGCACCAAGGGCGAATACACGGTCTTCGCGCCGACCGACGAGGCCTTCGGAAAGCTCCCCCCCGCCGTGCTCACCAAGCTGCTCCTTCCTGAAAACAAGGAAAAGCTGCGCTCGCTGCTCCTCTACCACGTCCTTCCGGGCAAGGTGACAGCCGCCGAACTCAAGGATGGCGAGCTGAAGACCATGAACGGTGAAAAGATCAAGGTCGCCGTCGCCGGAACCTCGGTCGAGGTTGAGGGGTCCAAGGTCTTCAGCGCCGATGTCATGGCCAACAACGGCGTGATGCACAGCATCGGCACGGTGTTGATCCCGAAGTCGCTGGACGGCTTTGCCGGACTCGACAAGTGAACGGCTGACACCAACTCGAAAGCACTCGCGGCTCGCGCTGCGGGTGCTTTCCCGTGATCAGGCGCTGGCCATGTCCGGCACCCCCGGATTCGGCTTGTCCTTTTTCATCAGGGCCTTCCGCATCTTGTTGAGCGCGGAATTCTGCAGCTGCCGGATGCGTTCGCGGGAAACCCCGAACTCGAGGCCGACATCTTCCAGCCGCATCGGCCGGAGCCCGTTGAGACCGAAGCGCTCATCGATAATCCGACGCTCGCGCTCGTTGAGAACAGAGAGCAGGCCGTCGATCTGTTCGTGCAAATTCTTGTCCGTCAGCAACGAAAGCGGGTCCTGGGCGGACTCATCACTGATGATCTCGCCGAACTCAGTGGCCTCCCCCTCATTCACAGGCGCATCGAGCGAAGTCTGCCGCTGGGCATTCTGCTTCAGCATCGCGATCTTCTGCCGTGGCAAGCCAAGCTCACCGGCGATTTCCTCGTCGGTAGGCTCGCGGCCCAGGGTCTCCGCCAACATCGAGGCGATACGGCGCATCCGGGCGATCTTGTCCACCATGTGAATGGGCAGCCGGATGGTCTTCGACTGGTTGGCCAGCGCACGTCTGACCGACTGCTTGATCCACCAGGCCCCATAGGTCGAAAACTTGCCGCCTTTGTCCGGATGGAAACGGTCCACCGCATGCATCAGCCCGATGTTTCCCTCTGAAATGAGATCACTCAGGGAAACCCCGTAGCCCGCATAGTCACGGGCGATCTTCACCACCAGCCGCAGGTTGGCCCGGATCAGATGGGAGCGGGCTTCCTCGTCGCCATCGCGAATCCTCTCTGCCAGTTCGTACTCCTCGGCCACCGTCAGCAGCGGAGTCCTTGAAATTTCCTTCAGATAAAGGTCCATGCTGTTGTCGGAATCGTAAGCCATATTGGGTAAACACGAGGTTCATTGTGCAATTCGCAGGATGCCGGAAACTGGATTCAAAAATCGGTTGAATAATTTCAAACCCGGAGCGTCCACCCCATCGTGAAGACAAAATCCTCCCTCCTCCGGTTGATGACCCTCGGCACCCTGTTGGCCTTTGTGGGATCCAGCATCAGCTGCATGACCACCTATGACGCCTACGGCCGACCCGTCGAAACCGTCGATCCCGGCCTCGCCGTCGCAGGCATCGCCGCGGCCGGACTGATCGGCTACGCAGCTGCCAACAACCGCTCGGAGAGGCGTGTTTACTACCGTGATGACTGCTACGGTGGTTATGGTGGCTACGGCGGCTATGGCGGCGGCTATTATCGCCCCTGCTATTGAATCATCCCATGTCGGCGACGCATGCTCAGGCTGACGAGACGGCATTGGCCGGATTCCGATCCTGATGCATGATGTCGACATGCAAACGAACTCCTCACTGACCGTCCGTCGCAGCGAAGAACGTGGCCATGTCAACCACGGCTGGCTCGACAGCCACTTCACGTTTTCCTTCGCCGACTACTACGATCCGGCGCACATGGGCTTCCGCTCCCTGCGTGTGATCAATGACGACCGGATCGCGCCGCTGGGAGGCTTCCCGAGCCATCCGCATCGGGACATGGAAATCTTCTCCTACGTCCTGGAGGGCCAGCTCGCCCATGAGGACTCGATGGGCAACAAGCGCGTCCTCGAGCCCGGCCAGATCCAGCTCATGAGCGCAGGAAAAAGCGTGGTCCACTCCGAATTCAACCCGTCGCCGAAGGTCACCACCCACATGCTGCAGATCTGGATCACGCCGACCGAGCGCCGCTTGGAGCCCAGCTACACCGAGTGGCACCCGAAGCCCGGCACGGAAAGCGACCCCAAGGTGCTCGTCATTTCCCCGGATGGTCGCGATCAATCTGCCACGATCCACCAGGATGCAGACATCTATCGGGTGAAACTCACTGCAGGTCAGTCGATCCAGCACGACCTCGCCTCCGGTCGCGGCCTCTGGCTGCACCTCGCAAAAGGCTCTGGCACGGTCAACGGACTCGCCCTGAAGGCTGGCGATGCGGTATCCTCTGAGACCGCTGGCAGCTTCGAGATCACCGGCACGGAAACCGGCTTGGAAGCCCTCCTGTTTGACATCGGCTGAATCTGTGAATCCATCACCCCAATTCTCAAACCAAATCAGATAAACACCATGAATCCCACCCTGCTCCTGGGCGTTGCCCTCCTCGCACTCGGTCTCGTTTCCTGCGAGAATCCCGCTGACAAGACGACCGACGCCTCCGTCAAGGATAGTGTCGCCAAAACCAACACCGGCGCGGAAGGCGGCGTGAAATACACGTTCACGCCGAATTCCAAGATCGGCTTCGTCGGCTCCAAGGTCACCGGCAGCCACGCCGGCGGCTTCAAGACCTTCACCGGCTACTTCACCCTCAAGGACGGCGCACCGGTCGGCAACGAGCACAAGGTCGTCATCGACATGAGCTCGACCTTCAGCGATGCCGAGAAACTCACCGGCCACCTGAAGTCCGCCGACTTCTTCGATGTCGAAAAGTTCCCGCAGACGACCTTCGATGTCACCTCGCTCGAAAAGACCGCCGAGGGCGCCTACACCGTTTCCGGAAACTTCAACCTCCACGGCGTCCAGAAGAACATCACATTCCCGGCCACCGTCAGCAAGGAGGGTGATCTGGTGAAGATCGCCGCGAAGTTCGACATCAAGCGCAAGGACTTCGGCATCGTCTATCCCGGCAAGGCCGAGGACCTGATTCGTGACGAGGTTGTCATTGATCTTGCCCTTGAAGCCAAACCCGAAGCCTGATTTCCCTGAGCGGCCACCCGCCCCACACGGCGGGTGGCCTTTTTGTCTCCACTTCCCATCTTCATGTCCTCGATCCTTTTCCAACCCCTGAAAGCCGGTGCCTTCGAACTTCGCAACCGCCTTGTCATGGCCCCGCTCACCCGCTGCCGCGCCTCGGAAGGCCGCGTGCCGAACGACCTGATGGCGGAGTACTACGCGCAACGTAGTTCCGCCGGACTGATCCTTTCCGAAGCCACCGCCATCTCGCCGCGCGGAGTCGGCTACCCCAACACCCCGGGCATCTGGTCCGCCGCACAGGTCGAGGGCTGGAAGAAGGTCACCTCCGCCGTCCACGCCCACGGCAGCCTGATCCTCTGCCAGCTCTGGCACGTCGGCCGCATTTCCGATCCGATCTATCTCGATGGCGCGCTGCCCTTCGCCCCGAGCGCCATCGCTGCCAAGGGCCACGTTTCCCTCGTCCGTCCGGAGAAATCATTCGTCACGCCACACGCGATGACCCTCGAGGAGATCCGGGAGACCGTCGCCGAATTTCGCCTTGGCGCGGAGAATGCCAAGGCCGCCGGCTTCGATGGCGTCGAGCTCCATGCCGCCAACGGCTACCTGATCGACCAGTTCCTCCAGGACTCGACCAATCACCGCAGCGACGAGTATGGTGGCTCGCTGGAAAACCGCATGCGCCTGCTGCTGGAGGTCGTCGATGTCCTGATCGATGTCTGGGGCGCCGACCGTGTCGCCGTCCACCTCGCCCCGCGCGGCGATGCCCATGACATGGGCGACTCCGATCCTCGCACGCTCTTCACCTCCGTGGCCCGCGCGCTTGGCGACCGCAAGATCGCCTTCATCTGTGCCCGTGAGTCCCACGACCAGCCCGCCGTCGGACCGGCGATGAAGCAGGCCTTCGGCGGCGTCTTCATCGCCAATGAAAGCTTCACCGCCCAGAGCGCCGAGGCAGCCATCCAGAACGGCACGGCCGACGCGGTCGCCTTCGGAAAGGCCTTCATCGCGAACCCCGATCTTCCCGCCCGCTTCGAAAGCGGTGCGGCCCTGAACGAGCCGGACCCCTCGACCTTCTACCCGATCAATCTCGACGACAACCGCATCGGCTACATCGACTACCCCGCCCTCAAGGACCTTTCCTGAAACCAACATGAACGCACCCGACCTCACCAAGCGCGCTCCGCGCAGCCCCCGCGTCCGCCTCGGCGGCTACGTCATCCTTGCCCGCATGCTCGACAAGGGTCGCGCGGAAATCGCCGGCACGCAGGGCGACTTCCACTACAACTGCCCGCTCGACCAGCACTTCACCCGCTTCGCCGGGATTGATGCGGATGCCCTCAAGGAGCAACTCAAGGCCGGCAAGGGCGATGGTGAGATCCTCGCCTGGATTGAGGAGAACAGCACGACCAAGCGCGGTGCCTGGGAGATCCAGCAGTGGTCCGCCTACCAGGACAATCGTGGGCCCGATGGTGACGTCGACACGCTCCAGTTCTTCATGAAGCTCGTCAGTGCCTCGTCCACCACCCGTTCCGACGTGAACACCTGGTTCGCCATGCTCGACCTCGATGATCACGTCTCCTACGGCGGTCAGGCCTGAGTCCCAAACCTCATTCACCTCATGAAAATTGCCATCATCTACTTCTCCGGCACCGGCAACACCGCCCATATGGCGCAGGCCGTCTTGTCTGGAGCCCAATCCGTTTCGGGCACTGAAGCCGAGCTGCTCGCCATCTCGGGAGCGGACATCACCGAAGGCCGCTACGTGAACGACTCCATCCTTGAAAAGCTCGACGCCGCCGATGCCATCATCTTCGGCTCGCCGACCTACATGGGAGGACCCGCCGCGCAGTTCAAGGCCTTCGCCGATGCGACCGGCGGCCGCTGGTACACCCAGGGCTGGACCGGCAAACTGGCTGCAGGCTTCACGGTCTCGGCCTCACCCAGTGGCGACAAGTTGGGCACGCTGCAATACTTCAACATCCTCGCCGCCCAGCACGGCATGATCTGGGTGGGCCTGGGGCAGTTGCCACAGCTCGCACCCGAAGGCATCAATCGTCTTGGTGCCTACCTCGGGGTCATGGGACAAGCTGCCGCGGCTCCACCAAACGACCTCGATCTTGCCACGGGAAAAGCCCTCGGCGAGCGGGTCGCCAAGGTGGCGCAAAGGCTTGTTTGAAGGCCGCCGGGCCTGACGCCCGATTTCCGCTTGGGCTCGTGCGCGGTGTTGTGTTAGAGAACCCCGATCGAGCCCCCCCAAGCCAGCATGTCCCGTCTATTCTCACTCCTTCAGCGCAGCGTTTCAACGCTGGTAGTCGTCTCGGCGCTGTCCTCCTGCGCCCTGGGCCCACCAGAGCCGCCGCGCAAGGCCGAGCACGTGCTTTATGAATGGTATGACGACGGCGGCCCGGGCGAGGTGAAGATGAAGATCAACCTCAACGCCCAGATGGCACACTTCACCCGCGGCGGTCGTGAAATTGGTTGGTGCTACGTAGCCACAGGGAAGGAGGGCCACGGAACGCCCTCCGGCACCTATCGCATCACGGAGAAGATCGAGGACAAGTATTCGAACCGCTACGGCTGGATCGAAGACGAGTTTGGCAACGTCACCAACGGCGATGCCAAGCCAAGCACGAAAGTCCCGCCCGGACAGAGGTATGTTCCCGCCCCCATGCCCTACTGGCAGCGACTGACCAGCTACGGCATCGGGATGCACGCCGGGGTGATTCCGAAACCGGGCGAAACCGCTTCCCACGGCTGCATCCGTCTGCCCAAGGACTTCGCGCCCGTGCTGTTCAGCGTCACCAGGGAAGGAACACCGGTGGTCATCACGCATTGAGTCGGAACCGTGACGGCTTTCCACTCGCGTTGGCGACGGAGATATGCGGGAATCTGACCCAACTTCATCCTGCCCATGTCCGTGCACTATCGGCCCGAAGGCTATCACTCCGTCACACCCTCGCTGACCGTTCGCGACGGCTCGGCCGCCCTCGCCTTCTATCAGGCTGCGTTCGGGGCGGTTGAACACTTCCGCTTGGACGATCCTTCCGGAAAGGTCATGCACGCCGAGTTCCAGATCGGTGACTCGAAGATGATGATCTCCGATGAGTTTCCCGATTGGGGCTCGCTCGCTCCGGAGATCGCGAAAGGTGCGCTCTACATGATCTATGTCCCGGATGCCGATGCCGCCTTTGCGAAAGCCATCGACTGCGGAGCCACGCCGCTGCAAGCGCCGACCGACCAGTTCTGGGGCGATCGCACCGGCCAGGTGGCGGATCCCTTCGGCTACCGCTGGACCTTGGCGCAGAAGACCCGCGACGTGTCTCCAGAGGAAATCGCCAAAGCCGCAGCCGACTGGTCGAGCGGCTGCGACTCCGCTTGATCTTGCCTCTCAAGGTTGCATCTTCTTCCATGATCCGATCCTCCGACCTTGCCGCCCAGTTGCAGTCTTCCACGCCTCCGGTGATGGTCGATGTCCGTCTGGCCGATGAGTTCACCGCCTGCCATCTCGATGGGGCCCTCAACAACGCGGTCTTCGAGGTGGCCTTCAATGAACGGCTCCCCGTCCAGATTCCCGATCGGTCGAGCGTCGTCCGCATCTACGGTGCCTCCAGTAGCAGCCTGGAGGGCCGCATGGCGGTTGAGAAACTGCAGCGTGCGGGCTATTCCAACGTCGAGGAGCTCGAGGGCGGCCTCGAGGCCTGGCTGGCGGCGGGCCTGCCGGTGGTGAGGGGTCCGGCGCTACCGCCTTCTCCTGCCTTGCCGGATGGCCGGCTCGAAGTAGATGCGGAAGCCTCGCGGGTCGAGTGGACCGGCCGCAACCTGCTCAACAAGCACCATGGCTGCGTGGCCTTGAAATCCGGTCATCTCGACTTCGATCACGGGCGACTGACCGGCGGGGAAATGGTTCTCGATCTGACCCGTCTGGATTGCAGCGATCTTTCGGGCAGCGCGTATCACGATGTGCTGGTCCATCATCTCCACGATCACGACTTTTTCGACGTGGCCCTCTTTCCCGAGGCACGATTGGTCATCACTTCGGCCATCCCGCTCGCAGGGAGCGGCCCCGGTTCGTCAAACCTCCGGGTGACGGCCGATCTCACGATCAAGGGCCAGACGCATCCGATCGAATTCGATGCGGCTTCCGGTTTCACCCCGGATGGCCATGCCGCCGCGCAGGCGGTGTTCTCGATCGACCGCACCCGCTGGGGCATTCTTTACGGCTCCGGAAAGTTTTTCCAGCGACTCGCCGGCCATCTCGTGAATGACCTGATCGCCTTCGAGGTGAAAATCGTGTCCCGCTGATTCAAAGCACACGCTCGATCAGCAAGGTCTGGATGATGCAGTAGAACTGCGAGCGATAAAAGGCCCCACGCCGCTCAGGCTCCATGCCTTGCAACTCCGATGGCGTTTGGGGAAGCTGGTGCATCGCCTGAAGGGTCAGCCGCGCCTGGTTCAGAGCGCCATACCAGGTCAGGGCGTCCTCCTTTTCGACAAACAAGGCCCCTTCCTGCTCCTTGGCCTCGGCCGCCGCCTTTTCGATCGCGTGGTAAACAAAGGCGATCTGCTGGGTGAAGGAATCCTGCAGGTCCGGCAGCACATACTCGCGCCAGTCGGTCGTGTCCTCTTCGGTGGCATCCGCCAACCGCTGCGCCAGTTCCTGCGGCCGGGCGTCGTACGGGAGATATCGTAGAATCTGCCAGTCCGCGGCGGACTCGGCGTCGATCCGCATGCCGCCGTTGAGCGTGGGCGCGATCTTCATGCCGGTTTCTCAAGCGAGGTGGTGAGCTGGAATCCCTGAAGCTGCGAGGCGTAGAGCTCCGCCTTTTCCCGCTCGCCGGTCCAGACGACCGAACGCTTGGCGGTGTGGACCTCCATCATCAGGCGGTGGGCGAGGCCGTGATCATAGTGGAACACCTTGCGCAGCACCCAGGTCACGTAGTCCATCAGGTTCACCGGATCATCGTGGACGACGATGTTCCAGGGGACATCGAGCGATACCGATTCGCGGGTCTCAGTGAGGGTTTCCGTGGCCATGGTCGGTTCAGACTTCCGCCGGTTCGCCGGTGGGGGCGTCGATCCACTTTCCATGCTCCTGGATGAGATCGATCAAGCGCTCGACGGCCTCGCCTTCGGGGATGTTGAACTTCACCGCGGTCTTGCCGACGTAAAGGTTGATTTTGCCCGGTGCGCCACCGACGTAGCCGAAGTCGGCGTCCGCCATTTCGCCGGGGCCGTTGACGATGCAGCCCATGACCGCGATGCGCACGCCCTTGAGATGGCCGGTGGCGGCGCGGATCTTCTGGGTGGTGGACTGGAGGTTGAAAAGCGTGCGACCGCAGCTCGGACAGGCGACGTAGTCGGTCTTGAAAATGCGCGTACCAGCTGCCTGGAGGATGTTGTAGGCGAGCCGCAGCGACTGGCCGGGCGCGGTTTCACCACGAACCAGGATGGCGTCACCGATGCCATCGCAGAGCAGCGATCCGATCACCCGTGCGGCTGGGAGCAGGGCCTGGAGAAACTCGGTCTCACCCGTCGGCGGATGCAGCGTGTCCTTGAGCAGGATCGTATGACGCGCATCGATGACGAAGGCCAGTTGGCGGAAGGCGTGGATCGGTTCGAGATCGAGGCCGTCGGCCACGGTGACGAGTTTCGCCACCGGAGAATGATTCAGCTCCGCGACCGCAGCGGCATCGCGTGGATCGATAGCGACGACTCCGGATTTTTCCACGACGATCTCCGGCTTGAAGTCGCCCATCTTCGCGATCTTGTGGGCCAGCGCATTCCAGTTTTCCTGGGTCGTGAAGACCCGCACGGTGCGGTCGCCCCCGAGTTCAAGGCCTTCGACGGAGAGGACGTCGGTCTTGCGACGCTCGTAGGAAAAGGGGTCGTAGGTAGGCACCAGTGGGCTGACGAATTCCGGTGAGGAGAAAGCACGGTTGAAGGGCTCCGCGAGGGCCTGGGCGACCGGGATTTCATGGATGGCGTCCTCTGTGAGTGAGACACGGACCGTGTCTCCGATGCCATCGGCCAGCAGCGAGCCGATGCCGATGGCGGACTTGATGCGGCCGTCCTCGCCGTCGCCGGCTTCGGTCACGCCGAGGTGGATCGGGTAATTCCAGTCCGCGCCCTCGGCATCGAGACGGGCGACGAGCAAACGATAAGCCTCGATCATCACCTTCGGGTTCGAGGCCTTCATCGAGAAGACGAAGTTGTGGTAGTTCTCCTCGCGGGCAAGGCGGGCGAACTCCAGCGCGCTCTCGACCATGCCATGCGGCGTGTCGCCGAAGCGGTTCATGATGCGGTCGGAGAGCGAGCCGTGATTCGTGCCGATGCGCATCGCACGGCCAAGGTCCTTGCAGAGCTTCACCAGCGGGATGAACTCCTCGCGGATGCGCTCCAACTCCTCGGCATATTGGTCGTCGCTGTACTCGCGGATCTCGAACTTCTTCTTGTCGGCGTAGTTGCCGGGATTCACGCGGATCTTCTCGACCCACTTGGCGGCCTCCATCGCGGCATCCGGCTTGAAATGGATGTCGGCCACGATCGGCACGCCGCTGCCCGCCGCGCGGACCTCGCGGACGATGTTTTCCAGATTCGCGGCGTAAACCTTCGTCTGCGCGGTGATGCGGACGATTTCACAACCCGCGGCGTCGAGGGCCAGCACCTCCTTGACGCAGGCCGGGGTGTCGCGAGTGTCGGAGGTGATCATCGACTGGATGCGGATCGGATTGCCGCCGCCGATGCCGACACGACCGACCGTGACCTCACGGGTCTGGCGTCGGGTGTAGCTCAGCAGGGACGGGCAGTAGCGCAGCGGATCGTTCATCTGGGAGAGGATGTAGCCTAAAAACCGCGCGGGGGCAACGGGCCCGGCGGGTCTGCGGAACAAATCGTGCTTTCCGGGCCGCTCCGACGGAGATTTCGTCCCCCAGGCCCCATGAAATCGGTCGCCGCCGCCCTTGCAGCGGTGTATTTCGCGCGCCAAGTCCTCGCTGAAGTCCCGAAGCCAGAGGCGGTCGAGGCGTCTCCGGAGAAGCCGTTGATGAAGGCGTCGTGAGTTACTTCTTCACCGGCACATAGATCACCAGGCTCTGGGCCGGCACGCTGAGCTTGGCGGTGGCGATTCCTTCAGTGCTGCCGAGTGTCGCGGTCACAGGGGCGGCGTCAGGTGATCCAACAGCCACGATCCTCCGCAACTGGGCACCCTCGGGAGCAAGGGATTTCCCGGCCGGATCGACGAGGCGCATGCTCCATTGGCCGGTTCCGGTGACGCGTTCGGACTCGGAGGCATTGACCACCACGATGGCGAAGTCCCCAGGTCGCTCGCCGACCCGCGCGAAGGCGAATACGCCGTCGTCCTCGGGCCCATCGGGACTGTCTCCCCAGAGTGGAACGGTGGTTCCGTCGCGCAGGACTGTCAGGGTGGCGCGGAGTTTGGTCAGTCGTGCCAGGGTTTGAAAAGATTCCCCGGTCCTGATCGGAGCGCCCTTTGCGGCAGTTGTGAAATCCAGGGTCAGGCGACCGGTCTCGCTGTCCTGCCCGATGCGGCCCTTTTCGTCCAAGAGTCCAAGTTCGGTGCCGTAGTAGAGACAAGGAATGCCGGCGGTGGTCATCACCAGGCCCTGGGCGAGCAGGTTTCGACGCTCGCTGATGCCCGCGACGCGGAAGCGGTTCAGGCCGTCGTGGTTTTCGATGAAGGTGATTGATTTCCGGATGGCGTTGAGTCCATCGGGGCCTGGGTTCGGGTTGTAAAGCGGCCGACCGTTTGCTGCCTTCTCCGTCTTGCTGCGGATGACTGCCTCCAATCTACGGGAACTGCCGTAGTTGCCGCCTTCGGCCCGCAGATACTCGCGGGCGGCGAAGCAGAAACTGAAGTCGAGCACCGAATCGATCGAGGGATCCTTGCGCTTTTCCCAGTCGCTCCGCCACGTGAAGCCGCCGAGCACCTCGGGCTTGTCGTCATAGACCTCGCCGAAGAACAGCTTGTCCTTCGCCTTGTCGCCGAGCTTCTTGCGGAGCCGTTCGGTGAAGGCATCCCAGAACGCCGGATGGACGTGCTTCACGGTGTCGATCCGCAGGCCATCGACGCCGATCGTGTTGAGGTAGAAGGCGTAGATCTCGACGAATTCATCGACCAGCGCATCGAAATGGGCGCTGCCGGGAGAGGTCCAGATGTCGCGCAGCGAAAAGAAGTCGCAGGTGACCTCCTCGCCATCGGACTTGCCGAGGCTTTCATTCGAGAAGCCTTTGCGGCTGTAGGTTTCCAGCTTCGAAAGGATGCCGTTTGTCGGGATTTTCACGCCGAGTCGCTCAACCGGTCCCTCCGGCCCGGTGCGGTGGAGATTCCACTCCGGGATGTCCGCCCACGCGGCGTTGTCGTGAAAGCCGTCGCGCTTGTAAGGCTGGATCCATTCACTCTCCTGTTCGCGATCGAAGCGGCCGTTGCCGTTCGCATCGTAGTAGAACACCGGGCCGGCGTGATTCATGACCACGTCCTGGATGATCTTGAGACCTTTCGAATGGGCCAGCGTGACGAGATCCTTGTAGTGCTGGAGGCGACCGTCCGGGCTGTCCGGATAGGGCTTTCCATCGAGTGAGGTCGCGCTGGTCAGATGCGGGTCGATGTCGAGGAAGTCCTGGGTCCAGTAGCCATGATAGCCGGTCTTCGGACCCCCGAGATCGAATCCGGAGCGCCAGACATTTTTCACCGGCGGGGTGATCCAGATCGCGGTGATGCCGAGCTGGTTGAAATACCCGGAGGCGATCGCCTTTTCCAGCCCACGGAAATCTCCGCCATGATAGCGGCTGATGTCCCGGTGGCTGGCATCGTAAAGCACCGGGTCGCTGCCCTTGGGAACGTTGTTCGAGGGATCGCCATCGGCAAAGCGGTCGGTCAGCGCGAAGTAGATCACATCCTCCGACCACGGCCGGGCCTCGACGGTGGCGACAAGTCCGAGAATCAGGGCAAGGCAGACGCGTTTCATGAGCCGCCAGCCTCGGACAAGGCCGGGCGATCGTCAAATTCGCGCTGATCGACCCGTTGAACGCACAGGTTGAGTCCTGCGCACTGCTGTGCTAGGACTCCGTCATGCGTGCCCTTACCCTGCTTGCCGCCTCGCTGCTCAGCGCCTCCGCCGCCGATGAACCGAAGCCGATTGTCGCGATCTACGACCTCGAAGGCGTGATCTCCGAGTCCGGCCAGAGCGAACCCTCGCTGATGGATTTTTCGGGCGATACGGGCCGGCCACTCACGACCTTCGATGTGACCCGCAGCCTCGAAAAAGCGGCGGCCGATCCGAACGTGAAGGCGGTGGTGATCGATGCCGATGGAGCCGACCTCGAGCTGCCGCAGATCCAGGAAATCCGCTGCCGTCTGCTGTCGATCCGCTCCGCGGGCAAGGACGTGTGGCTTTACAGCGAGGGGCTTCACAACGGCACCGCCCTGCTCGGCAGCGCGGCCAATCACTTCGCGCTGATGCCGGAGGCGGACTGTGCCTTCGATGGCATCCACGCCGAGTCGATGTATTTCAAGGGCCTGCTCGACAAGGTCGGAGTGGTCGCGGACGTCATCCACATCGGCGATTTCAAGAGCTTCGGCGAGAACTACTACCGCACCGGTCCGAGCGACCCGGCGAAGCTGCAGGAAGAGCAGCTGATTGACTCGATCTACAACGTCATCGTCGGAGACGTGGCTGCGGGCCGGAAACTGCCCGAAGCGAAAGTCCGCGAGCTTGTGGACCGTGGCACGATGACGGCCGCTGAGGCCAAGGAGGCTGGTCTGGCGGATGAGCTCCTCTACCGCACCGGCTTCAATGCGAAGATCCGCGAGACCTACGGAGCGGAGGCTGATTATGATTCCGGCTACCAGTTGCCGGACCTCGATGGACCGCAGATCGAGGGCATGATGGACATCGTCGAACTGATGTTCAGCTCCGGAAAGAAGACCAAGTCCCGCAAGGACTACGTGGCGGTGGTGGTGCTGGATGGCGACATCACGGACGAATCAATCGCCCCGGTGCGCGAGGAGATCCTGCGGCTCCGCAAGGATGAGAAGGCGAAGGCCCTCGTGTTCCGCGTCAACTCCCCCGGCGGTTCCGCGCTGGCCAGCGAGGTGCTGTGGGAGGCGACCTCGCAGTGGAAGTCCACCGGCCGTCCCTTCGTCGTCTCGATGGGCGGCGTGGCGGCCAGCGGCGGCTACTATGTTTCCAGTAGTGCCGACCGGATTTTCGCGGAAAGCGGCACCATCACCGGCTCGATCGGGGTCGTCGGCATGAAGTTCGTGCTCGGCGGGGCGATGGAGAAAATGGGCATCACCACCCACACCATCCAGCGCGGCAAGAACGCCGGCGCCAACAGCATGATGCGTGCGTTTTCCCCCGAGGAAAGCGACCTGATCCGCAAGTCGATGACGCAGGTTTACGGCACCTTCAAGAAGCGCGTCGAGGACGGTCGCAAGGGCAAGCTGAAGGGCGAGTTGGAGTCGCTGGCTGGCGGACGGGTTTACAGCGGCGTGAAGGCC